>NZ_ARPN01000129.1:0-521 GCF_054966645.1 Pseudoalteromonas sp. SANK 73390 | reverse complement strand
GCCAATATTTCCTGTGCTGACAAGTTGTAACTGAGCATCTAAAACCAGCGTACTAACATTGTGTAGTGTAGTACCAATATGAATAGTGTTAGACTTTAACTCACCAATGGTCGCGCATACTGAAGCCTCTGATGGGCCATAAGCATTGAAAAATCGGTAATGCTGACGCCATAGTTCAACGGTTTCAAAATCGCACGATTCACCTGCAACAACTAAACATTGTAATGACAAGTCAGGTCGGTATTGTACGGTTTTAAGTAATGCTGGCGGTAAAGTAGCGTGGGTGACACGCTGTGCATGGATAAAATCAAATAGCAGCTGTGCATTCATCCTCGTATTTTGATCTGCAATACACAATGTGGCTCCTGGCATAAATGCCATTAAACACTCCCATGTTGCAGCATCAAAGCTGATTGATGCAAAATGCAACACTTTACTATTGCTATCTGTCTCAAAATAATGATGTTGATTGAATGCCAAGTTAACAGCACCTTGGTGAGGCAACATCACACCTTTAGGTT
>NZ_ARPN01000128.1:0-126038 GCF_054966645.1 Pseudoalteromonas sp. SANK 73390 | reverse complement strand
GAATGTTGGTGCTGTAGGTTGGATAAGCGAAGCGCCATCCAACGCCGTGAGTCCCGCAGCGGTTGTTAGATTGGCTCATTTAACCTTGTGAGAAGAAAATGAAAGCCCTTCATACCTAACCTCCCCCTAATCCCCGTTAATTTCTGTTAGATGATCACCACACATAATCACACAGTATTACAGAGAAATTTAGCTGTATGCGTATACTTATTTTTAGCAAATTTGATTATCACTCAACCTCAGCAATGTAAGTATTAATAAGCTAAAAGGATAAAATTATGTTCAAAAACACACTGTTCATCGCTGGTACAGCGGCAACTATATTACTCAGTGGTTGCTCGGCGACTGAATCATCAAAAACAATTGAGGTGCCGAAAGTTCAGTCGTTTAACTCTGCCTATACAGGAGTCAAAAGTAAGCTATCAGTTGGCCAGTTTCAAAACCAGTCAAGCTTTCACAATGGCATTTTCAGTAGCGGGGCTGATAGATTGGGCTCTCAGGCTAAAACTATTTTGCTTACCCACTTGCAACAAAGTAATCGCTTCACGGTGTTAGATAGAGCAAATTTAACTGCGCTTAAGCAAGAAGTTGGCTTTTCTGCTGCAGAGCAAAACATCAAAGGCGCTCAGTTTGTGGTTACAGGAGATGTGTCTGAGTTTGGGCGAAAAGAGCAAGGTGATAAGCAACTGTTTGGTATTCTTGGTAAGGGTAAATCGCAAGTGGCTTATGCGAAAGTAAATTTAAATATTGTTGACGTGTTGTCATCAGAAGTCGTTTACTCCGTGCAAGGGGCTGGGGAGTATAGTCTATCTAGCCGTGAAGTTGTAGGCTTTGGTAGTGCTGCCAGCTATGATTCTACTTTAAACGGTAAAGTACTTGATTTAGCCATACGTGAAGCGGTGAATAATCTTGTTTCAGGCATAGAAAAAGGTGACTGGCAGCCAAATTAGAGGCTTCATTATGAATAAGATACTGCTTATAGCATCAGTGACAGTGACGATTTTTTTATCAGGGTGTGGGACAACTAAAGCGCTGTATTACCATGGGTCATATTCAGAGAATATATATCAGTACTTTAAAACGGATGATACATCTATTGGCGAACAAATAAATGAGCTTGAGCAAACAATACAAGCTGCGAATAACCATAGCGCAGCAGTTGCGCCGGGTATTTTGGCACATTTAGGGTATTTATATTTGCTTGAAGGTAATTCAAAACTGGGCTTTGATTACCTACAACTGGAAAAAAAGCGCTACCCAGAGTCAGCACACTATATTGATTTTTTGATAAATAATGCAAAGGATACGATGTAATGAGTTTTGTAAAAATTATTATGTTATTTTTCGTGATTGCACTGACAAGTGGCTGTGCATCTCAGCATGCATCATACGATTACACGGCTTATAAGAATAGCGATCCACATTCGATACTGGTGCTGCCGCCGATTAATAATTCTAATGAAGTGATAGCGCCTTATGCCGTATTGGCTAATGCAACTAAACCACTTGCTGAATCAGGGTACTATGTTATGCCTGTTGCGCTAGTTGCTGAAACATTTAAAAACAATGGTCTTACTATTGCTCAAGATATTCATGCCGTAGCACCACGAAAGTTACATGATATATTTGGTGCCGATGCCGCCTTATATATAGATATTAAAGAATATGGTACGTCGTATGCCGTTATTAGCAGTGATACGATCGTTGAAGTGTCAGCGAGGCTTGTTGATTTAGAAACAAGTACGCTTTTATGGCAGGGTAAAGCATCTGCATCTAGCGGTGAACAACGTGATAGAGATATTGATAATTGGGAAGGTATGCTTGTTTCAGCCATTTTGAATCAAGTAATCGAAACTGCTACAGATAAAAGCTTTAAAGTTTCTCAAACTGCGACGCAGAGGTTGTTGTCAGCCAATCATCAAAACGGTCTTCTATATGGCCCTCGCTCTCCCAAATACAACATACCTTGAGTGAATAAGTGGTTAAGGAGGGCTGCTGTTTAGCTCACCTCTTGTTGTATTTTATTATCTTTATTCATGACTTTGTGTATCTCTATAATGCAAAACCAATGGTTTAACGCCGTTGGTTTTGATGGTGTATACTTATCATTAAAGCTGTTATAGCAATAACATTTAATGTGCAAATTGCATATCTCCATAACTGCGACTATCAACCTTAATAGTGTTATAAAAAAGGTGAACTAATATGAGTAAACTGACGTATGCCCATACCCATGAATTTTGTTGGGCTGAATTACGCGCAGCAGATTGGCGAGTAGCTAAACCTTTCTATTGCGCGCTATTTGGGTGGGAGTTCGAAGACGATCGTGACGCAAACGGTAACTTTTATACTAATTTCAACAAGCAGGGTGATATTGTAGCCGGCATGTATGAAATGGATGAAAATAAAAAAGAAGCGCGTGAACAAAGCGTATGGCAAGCCTATGTGGCTGTTACGAATGTAGATGCGTTAATCACCAAAGCTGAGGGCTTAGGCGGTTCATTAGTGCGTGGGCCATATGATATTGGAGAAGCGGGAAGAATGGCGATAATTGCTGACCCAGGTGGCGCACAACTTACTATTTGGCAGGCTAAAGAGCATATTGGTTGTCATAGGGCGTTTGAAGCCAATACGCCTTACTGGCATGAGCTAGCGTGTAGAAATCGCGATGTTAAAGAAGCTTTTTATAGTGAGTTATTTGGTTGGCACTCCGTTCACCAAACGGTAGAGAATATCGATTATGTTATTTTTAGTAATGATGACCATGCATTAGCTGGCATGCTTGAAATGAATGAGGCATGGGGCTCTAAAACCCCCTCACATTGGATGATGTATTTTGCCGTATTAGATTGTGATGCGATCACAACAAAGGCTGCTGGGCTGGGGGCTAAGGTGTGTGTGCCACCGACGGATGTGCCTGATGTAGGTCGTTATGCGGTGATATGTGACCCACAAGGGGCGTTTTTTTCTATCATTGAATCTTACATGGATGAAATAACACCTTAGTTGTTAGGTCGTCGTGTCAATCTCACTCATACTGCTGTTGTACTGGTACGAGTTGTGTGAGTACGCTTAGCCGAGGGGTACTCACTTAAAATAGCCAATTACTCCGAGTGATTATTACTTATTTACCAACTTTGTAACAAAGTGTTCGGCTTGGGCTTCACTGCAACCTATTTTTTCAATTACATATTCCTTTGGATCATTGATTAATCCGTTCAACATCCTTTCTTTAAAGTTTTCATCAAAAAGCTGCTCATTTGGAAATTCAACATTTGAGCTATTGATAAGTGTTTGAAATTGAGAGTTTGTCAGCTTCGATAAAACTTTAACTTCTCGCCTAAGTTTTAAAATATAAAATAAAAAACGCCTAGCATAAAGCTGTTGAGTAATTCGTAATACATATTCATGGAGAAATCCGGTAGCTTAGTAAGCTTATTGTTGATCTGATAATAAAATGACGTATGAATCTATTGTTCCTAGTAAGTTCGCGACTGGTGTTACTGACTCAACAACAAGCCCTTGGCTTTGTAGCTCTTCCAGTTGTTGGTTGAGTAAATCTAAGTCAGGCTGACTTGCAAACAGTATTTTTTTTCTTGCTGAAAGTAAAAATTTTTTTCATGTTAATACCTAGTAATTTAAGCTTAATTTTCGGATTCGACTCTGGTATTTCTTATACTCTGGTGACTTCAAAGTTTCAAGTGATGCTTGATTCATCTTGATGTCAGGTTGCTCTTTCAAGAAGAACTCAAGGACTGTGAGGTTACACTTGCTCTTAATACAGTAATCAAGCGCGCTCATGCCATCTTCAGTGATGTAGCCGAAGTCGAATGACGATATATATTTTTCTAATATGCCAAGTTGATTTTGTGCGATCAGTAAAGCGAGATCAGAGTTTTTAGGCTGCACCCCCATATCATAAAGCGATTCTATGACCCTTTCAGGGGCGTTTCTTTGCAGTGCTTGAATGTAAAAATATCAACAAATTCGACTCCTTGAGAGGAGTGGAAACCTGCTTTTTGGATGTATTCGTCCCATTTTCCATGCTTTGAGAGTGTAGTTATATCTCGTATTAGTTGCTGTGACTCGAATAATTCGAATGCTTGCTTATAAGAGATAATTTGCTCGTCAGTATTTTTATGCTCAAATGTTTTTATTTGCGCTTTACAGCGTGTATTAAGCAGCTTCAAAAAGTTACTGTAACTTATCAACAAAGATTCAAACTTGGCCACAGCTTGATTGTGCTCGTAGCCAAAGAAGATCATGGATTCAATAGCTTGTTCGTGCTCAAAGTCTGGAGAAGCACTCAATAGTGAAGCTATTGATGCTTCTAAACTCTTGCGTGTTGAAAAGTCGCAACGATCAGGAGCTCCCATGAGCAAGGTCAGATCATTGAGGTGGCGCACAGCAAGAGCGTCAGCAGTGTTAAGGAAGTAGTTTTTTAATAAATCAATTAGTTCAGACTTCAGAGTGATGTTTTTATGACTATTAACGGTTCTAGTTATGTCGCTAAGCACAGGTCTATAGCCATGGTCTAATAATGCGTATAGGAAATCAGATGTAGTGTATGACTCAATAAAAAAGCTAAAAATGGTGCTGTTGCCAAGCCTTAACCTGTTTATTTCTTTATTTTCTATTAGCTTTTTATAATTGGTTAAGTCTGAGGTAATGATTGCTTTCTTAAGCTGTAGTGCAAGGTTGAACGTCATTTGAGTTCGATTTCTTATGGATAAATATTCTGAATTTACAGTTTTTGAATTATGAATATTAATGTATAAGGCAACTTCTTCAGGGTTGTGATATTCAGTAGTACTCAATGATAAGTGATGCGAACCCATATCGCTGCAGTAAAGAGCTTTGCTAATGGCGTCCTTGTGGGCAAGGGTTTGTGGAGTAGTTGTAGGCCTATTCATTATTGCAGGTTCTTGCTTGTTATTACTTTGAGGTGAAACGAGAGGTAACTCTGTGTCTTTAGTTTCGTCTCGTTCAGTTTTTTATTGTAAGTAATGTTCAACAGTTTTTATATTATTCATAGGTAATTGGCTTTATCTTTCTTACAGTTAGCGTATCTAATGTGACGTTGTCAATTCATATAGCATAAATCAATCATGAAGGTGCATTTAGAGGCTTGACTAGAAAAGGCTTCAAAGCTTTGCGTTGTACCTTTTTAGAGTTAATAGACTATAAACGGAGGGCAAGTATGATGAAAAAATTACGGAGTGAACTTTATGGGGACTCTGTGTTCACTTTCTTTGTGTGCTTGAACACGTTGCAGATATTTATCCCATAATTGCGCTTGTTCCACACACAGTGTTCTGAGGTACTGCCAACTGTACAATCCGCTATTATGGGCATCATCAAAGCTTAAGCGCACAGCGTAATGACCCACTGGTTCAAGTTTGCTAATTGACACGTCCTGTTTATTCAGGACAAGTTTCACGCCTGCGCCATGATTTTGTACTTCCGCTGATGGAGAGTGTGTACGTAAAAATTCGCTGCTAAGCGTAAATTGTTTATCGTCATCAAAGTAAATATCTAAGGTATTACTTTTTTGATGATAATGGAGTTTGGTAACAATATGCATAATAAGCCTAATAAAACGGGGCGAAGTGCCCCGTTTATAGTATAAATTACAAGATAAAGCGCGATAAGTCTTCGTCTTGAACTAGTGCATCCAAATGCTGTTCAACGTAAGCTGCATCAATAACAAAGCTTTCGCCTGTTTTTTCAGAGGCATCATATGACAGCTCTTCCATTAACTTTTCCATAATGGTGTGCAGGCGACGAGCACCGATGTTTTCAGTTTTTTCATTAACTTGCCATGCTGCTTCTGCAATTCGGGTTAATGCATCATCGGTAAAGCTAATGTTAACTTGTTCGGTTTTCATCAGCGCTTCTTGTTGCTCTGTAAGTGACGCATGCGGCTCAATAAGAATACGCTTGAAATCTTTGGCTGTCAGTGGTTCTAACTCAACACGAATAGGTAAGCGACCTTGTAACTCTGGGATTAAATCAGATGGTTTTGACATTTGGAAAGCACCAGAGGCAATAAATAGCATGTGATCAGTTTTCACCATGCCGTGCTTGGTATTGACGGTTGAGCCTTCAATAAGGGGTAGTAGGTCACGTTGCACGCCTTCACGGCTCACATCAGGGCCTTGTGCTTCACCACGCTTACAGATTTTGTCAAACTCATCAATAAATACAATGCCATTTTGTTCAACGGCAAAAATAGCTTGCTCTTTAAGCTCTTCTGGGTTCACCATTTTAGCGGCTTCTTCTTCCACTAAAAGCTTGAACGCATCTTTGATTTTAAGTTTACGGTTTTTCTTTTTCTCGCCAGTCATGTTTTGGAACATGCCTTGCAATTGATTCGTCATCTCTTCCATGCCCGGAGGGGCCATGATCTCAACTTGTGGTGAAGATTCCGCTACATTGATATCTATTTCTTTGTCGTCAAGTTGACCTTCACGTAGCTTTTTGCGAAAGACTTGTCGTGTAGAGCTGTTTTCATTTGGTTGTGCTTCACCATATGCATCTTTGGCTGGCGGCAGTAGCGCGTCGAGTATACGTTCTTCAGCTGCTTCTTCTGCGCGATGCTGGTGTTTTTTAGCTTGTTGCTCACGAGTCATTTTTACAGAGATATCAACCAAATCTTTTATGATTGATTCTACCTCTTTACCAACATAGCCCACTTCCGTGAATTTTGTCGCTTCGACCTTAATAAATGGCGCGTTCGCAAGTTTCGCTAAGCGTCTGGCAATCTCGGTTTTACCGACACCGGTTGGGCCGATCATGAGGATATTTTTTGGTGTTACTTCTGAGCGCAAATCGTCATTCAATTGCATACGGCGCCAGCGATTACGAAGCGCAATCGCGACCGCTTTTTTAGCTTGGTTTTGACCAATAATGTGCTGGTCTAATTCGTGAACGATTTCTCTTGGGGTCATTGCAGTCATGGCAATTCCTCTTACAATTCTTCTATAGTTTGGAAGTTGTTGGTAAATACGCAGATATCGCCTGCTATTTTCAAACTCTTTTCAACAATTTCACGGGCACTGAGGTCAGTATTTTCAAGTAATGCGATTGCTGAAGATTGTGCGAAATTTCCGCCACTACCAATAGCAATTAAGTCATTTTCTGGCTGCACTACGTCACCATTACCAGTAAT
Organism: Pseudoalteromonas sp. SANK 73390; assembly: GCF_054966645.1. Classification (NCBI taxonomy): domain Bacteria; kingdom Pseudomonadati; phylum Pseudomonadota; class Gammaproteobacteria; order Alteromonadales; family Pseudoalteromonadaceae; genus Pseudoalteromonas; species Pseudoalteromonas sp. SANK 73390. The sequence continues at coordinate 118,867 of NZ_ARPN01000128.1, read as the reverse complement.
GATCAAAGACGCCGTTTCATCGGCAACGGCTAACAGTGCTTCAAGTTTACGCAGTGCTCTATCGCTGCGCCAATCTTTTGCCATTTCAACCGCTGCTTTGGTTAAATGCCCTTGGTGCATTTCTAGCTTGCTTTCAAATCGCTCAAATAAAGTGAATGCATCTGCGGTACCACCAGCAAAGCCAGCCAGTACTTTGCCATTGTATAAACGACGCACTTTACGGGCATTACCCTTCATTACCGTGTTACCAAGCGATACTTGGCCATCTCCACCAATGACAACTTTATTGTCACGACGTACGCTTACGATGGTAGTCATAGTATTCCTTAAAAACTAAGGCGCTCTTGGCGCCTTTCATTATATGATTGTTAGAAGATATGGGTTAATGAGCTAAAATCAAGTCCAACCCCAAATACCACACCCTACAATTTTGATACGTTTGAGCCTATTCTTATCACTTTCAGCTTGTCGTAAAGTGTCATAAGGGCCAAGACGAACACGGTACCAAACGCCATTGCTGCCTTCAGTGCGGCGTATTTCAGCAATTAGGCCTGCAAATGCCATTTTAGCTTTCATTGTTTCAGCTTGAGGATGAGTTCTAAAAGAACCGCACTGCATTTGATAAGGGCCTTTGCTTTTGATCTCTTTAACTTCTACTTTTACCTCATGTTCTTTAATTTCTTTAAGAAAGGGTTTTATCACAGGTTTTTGAAGTTTGTCGGGCTCTTTTTTTACCGGTTGTGTTGTTGTGTCAACCTTTACCTCGGTGGCATTGTGTTTAATGTACCAGAGGCCATAGGCAAACCCGCCGATCAGCAGCAATGCTGCCAACGCTAAAAAAGTCGGAAATGGCTTTTTAGGAGGCATATTCTTAGTGCCTTTGCTATTTTTTGGTTTTCTATTTATGTAATCGTGTTGTGCCATAACTTACTTAGTAGGTGTCCATGGGATCGATGTCTATGCTCCATCGCACCCGATTAGCCAGCTTATGTTCGCTAACATATTGCATTAACTGTTTAATATAGCTGTGTAAAATCATACGTTCTGAAGCTTGAATATGTAATTGATAGCGATATTTACCCGCCAGTCGCTCCATTGGTGCGGGGATTGGCCCGAGCAATTGTATACCACAGTAGGGGGTTGCTGGAACCAGATCCGATAAAAAGTCGAATACCTGTTTCGCATTTGTAGCTTGTGCCCTCAAAATAGCCAAGTGGCTATAAGGTGGTAGAAGGGCTTCCTCACGTTCTTTTAGAGCAAAGCGGGCAAAATCTTGATATCCATTGTTGACTAAATCCTGTAATAGCGGATGCTCTGGAAAGTGAGTTTGTAATAGTACTTTTCCAGCTTCTCCGCTGCGCCCGGCTCGCCCTGCGACTTGCGTGATCAACTGAGCCATATGCTCAGTGGCACGAAAATCACTCGAGTATAGGCCGCTGTCTACATCTAGAATGACCACTAGGCTAACATCAGCAAAGTGGTGACCTTTAGCAAGCATTTGAGTACCTATCAAAATGCGTGCTCCCCCTTTATTGATTTCGTCTAATGCACCTTCTAAAGCACCCTTGCGTCTAGTTGTATCGCGGTCAATACGGCTTATTGGCGTTTCAGCAAAGCATTCTGTAAGAAAGCCTTCTAGTTGCTCTGTTCCTATACCTGTGGGCATGATCTGCGTACTGCCACAATCAGGGCACTGAGGTGGTACAAAGCTTTGTTCAGAGCAGTGGTGGCATACTAATCTCCCCATCGCTTTGTGATATGTTGTACTAGCACTACAGTGTTTACATTGACTGAGCCATCCACATTCATGGCATAACAAAGTCGGTGCATAGCCTCGACGATTTAAAAATACCATCACTTGTTTGGTTCGTTTGAGCGTTGCGGCTATATGTTGCAATGTAGTGGGTGCCAACCCGGCTTGTTCTTTTTGACCCTTCATATCGACTAACAAGAACTGGTTATCCGTGGTGGTTTGAGCGCGCTGTGATAGGGTCAGCAGTTGGTACTTACCGGTTATTGCCTTATTTAGAGTTTCAAGTGCAGGTGTGGCTGTGCCTAGAATAAGAGGAATATTAATACTAGCACAGCGATATGCAGCTAAGTCGCGGGCATGGTAGCGAAGCCCTTCTTGCTGCTTAAAAGAACCATCGTGTTCTTCATCTACAATGATCATACCTAAACTTTTAAACGGTAAGAACACACTTGAACGTGTACCAATTACCAACGCACAGCTACCTTGCTCTGCTCTGCGCCAGGTATGTAAGCGTTCGTTATCTGTTAAGTTTGAATGCCATAAGTCAATAGCAAGGTTAGCAAAGCGACGCCTAAAACGGTTGACTGTTTGTGGGGTTAACCCTATCTCTGGCACTAGGATTAGGGCTTGCTTGCCACTTTGAACAATGCGTTCCAAGCTTTGCAAGTAAACTTCGGTTTTACCACTGCCAGTGATGCCTTCAAGCAAAAAGCAGCGATAGTTATGTTGTTGATTAATTGCACTGCAGGCAGTGGCTTGCTCTCCATTTAATCTGGGCTTATTAGCAATGGTGACAATTTTATTTTGCCACTGTGTATCATGCTTTATTTGCTCAATGATCAACTGCTTATCAAGTAGGGCATTAATTTGTTGCTTACTAAAACCGAGTGCTTTTAGCTCGGTTAAGCTTGACTCACCGGACTTGTCTAGTTGTGCCAGTAGTGCCATTTGTTTTTTTGCTCTTAGCTTAGGCTGCAGCTTACCAGCTTCACTTAATACATAGTTGGCAATGATGGTTTTGTCTGGGTGTGCGCCATCACGTAGTGCAGCTGGTAACGCGGTAAAAAGGGTTTCGCCAATTGGGTGGGCATAATATTGGGCACAAAAGCGTAAGAACTTAAGGTGAATAGCAGATAAAATAGGGCTGTCGTCCAATACTTCTGTTAATGATTTTAGTTTATTTGCAGGCACTTCTGAAGTGGGTTTAATCGCCATGACGATTGCGACGAGCTTTCGATTACCAAACGGCACTGTGACCCGACATCCGACTTGTACAGTGCAGTTATCAGCAATACGATAATCAAAGGTGCGAAACAAAGGCACTTTAATGGCAACTTCAGCAAACATCTTGGGCCTTTTGGGCTTACTTATAAGATGGCTAATGTACTATAAGCACGGCCTAATAACGAGATGGCTTGACGCTTAGTTGTACAAAAAACACTAATTTTGATGATTTATTACTTGTGTAAAGCCTTGGAGTTACATAAAATACGCGTCCATTAATTTATATAAACTACGTATGGTGCCAAACTTCGGGTTTGGAGAGCGATACGGCCTAACCTAGAGGTTGCTATGAAAGAAGGTATTCACCCTAAATACGAAACGATTAATGCTACTTGTTCATGTGGTAACAAGTTCCAAACTCGTTCTACACTATGTAAAGACATTCACTTAGACGTATGTTCTGCGTGTCACCCGTTCTATACTGGTAAGCAAAAAATTCTTGATACAGGTGGTCGTGTTGATCGCTTCAACAAACGTTTCGGTGCACTTAGCAGCAAAAAATAAGAAACGTTTGACTAAAAAGGCACCTAAGGGTGCTTTTTTTGTGCCTGAAATAGGCATGTATGGGTATTTTTCATAAAAAGTACACCGCCCTATGTTCTTGCTTTAACTAGATCAGTAAACCTTACAAAATAGCTTGATGTAGAGTTTTAACTCTAATTCTTTGTTTTTATCTCCACTATTCATTGTTTTGCATTTGTTAATCAATTTTATAGCGCTATATTTTAAGTCTGTGATAAGGCTATATTTGCTTATGAAGGTTGGTTTGATGCATAAAAATGCTAACTGAAAGAACATTATTTTCTTGTTGTAAATTGCAAACGTGTCTCTATTATTGTTAATTTAAGGGTTAATTTCGGTTATATATCGTTATTTTGTAGTTTTTTATGATTGGCTTTGGTGTTTAGCTAGGTTGCATATATTCCCCTCAAACAAACACCTTTAGTAGCACATTTTGGCTGCGTAAAATTGGTTAATATAGGTTAAATGTCGGTAAAAATGCAGCTATTTTCGGTTAAATTAGGCTTAAGTGGATCGACCTCAAATAGCTTGAATATATTTATAAACAAGGTATGGTTTAACTAATTTTGCGAATTTTATCTCACTCTCACTTTTAACTTCTTAGCAGGAAAAAATCGCGTCATGGCAAACTTTCGTGAACAAGCACTACATTATCATGCACACCCCGTTCCAGGTAAAATCAGCGTCGAGCTGACCAAGCCAGCGGAAACTGTAAAAGATTTAGCGTTGGCTTACAGTCCTGGTGTGGCAGAGCCAGTACGAGAAATTGCAGCTGACCCAACCGCAGCATATCAATATACAGGTAAGGGCAATATGGTGGCAGTGATCAGTAATGGTACTGCTATTTTAGGGCTCGGCAATTTAGGCCCTTTGGCGTCAAAGCCTGTTATGGAAGGTAAGGCGCTATTATTTAAACGCTTTGCAGGCCTTGATTCGATTGATATTGAAGTGAAGCATCGTACTACTGAAGATTTTATCAATACGGTGGCCAATATTGCTGATACGTTTGGTGGTATTAACCTTGAAGACATTAAAGCACCAGAGTGCTTTGAAATTGAAAAAGCGTTGATTGAGCGTTGTGATATTCCCGTTTTTCATGATGATCAACATGGTACTGCGATTGTCACTGCTGCAGGTATGCTCAATGCATTAGAGATCCAAGGTAAGGATATTCATGACGCTATTATCGTCTGCTTAGGCGCTGGTGCAGCAGCAATAGCTTGTATGGAACTACTCATTAAATGTGGCGCTCAGCGAGAGCATATTTATATGCTAGACCGAAAAGGTGTGATCCATACACGTCGTGATGACTTGAACGAATATAAAAAGCTATTTGCCAACAATACAGATAAACGTACCTTACAAGATGTGATAGCAGAAGCTGATGTGTTTGTTGGTGTGTCTGGACCTGACTTGCTTAAGCCAGAGGAGCTAAAATTAATGGCGAATAAGCCAGTGGTATTTGCGTGCTCAAATCCAGACCCGGAAATTAACCCAGAAGTTGCACATGGTGCGCGTCAAGACTTGATCATGGCAACAGGACGTTCGGATTATCCAAACCAAGTAAACAATGTACTGTGTTTCCCGTTTATTTTCCGAGGGGCGCTCGATGTGCGTGCAACGGCAATTAATGATGAGATGAAGATTGCAGCGGTAGAAGCGATTCGTAGCATTGCCAAAGAGCCTGTTCCTGCTGAGGTACTAAAAGCAGCTGATGTAGAGAGTTTGGAGTTTGGCCCACACTACATTATTCCCAAGCCAATGGACCCGCGTTTATTGCCTCGGATTGCTAAGGCAGTGGCAAACGCAGCAATTGAGTCGGGTGTGGCACAAGTTGATTTACCTGATAACTATATGGCTCATCATAAAGCACAGTAATTTTGATTCAGTATGTTACAAAAAAGGCAGCCCTATTTGGCTGCCTTTTTATTATAAACACACTTTGCTATAAAATATCAGTAAGTAAAATCCCCACGCCAAAGCGCTGAACATGCGCGTTATAATCAATCATGCTCTCACCATAGCCATTAAAATATTGCGCATAGCCGCGTAACCTTCCCCAAATAGGGAATGACCAATCAAGTTGAATTGCGCCTTTATTATCACTGTTCAGGTTGTTACGCGTCATGAAGCCAAACTCATGTTGTTCATGGCGATACACACCACTAAACTCAAAATAGCCCATGTATTTATAAATATCAGGGTTGTCATCGCCTTTTGCGATTAGCTGATCTTCTTTCTCATCTTCTGGGAGCCTATACCAGGGCTTGAAACTAAACACAAAGCCATTGTTTTCCCATATGAAATTAGCATATAAACGATTCCAAGAGCGAGAGTTTGGTTGGCTTCGCCCGTTAGACTGGTGTGATATACCTAATATGACGGCCATTTCATCGCCCCAGAGCACATTCTCATCATCTAAGAAGTTTATCCAAAATAATTCTGGTTCGTAGTTAGTTTCGCGAAATGGTGACGAGATGTCTTTGTTATAAAATTGCCAAAATGATTGCAAGGTAAAACCCATATATACGGCTTGATCTGGGTCAGAAAATCCGTTGTAAACAGGGACCTTTAGTGAGATTTGATATTTTACTTCAACATTGTCTAAAGGTTCACCTTGTTCATCATCAATTGCACGCAAGCCACTAAAGGGTCGATTGTTCGGGTTGCTGATATAAGATACAGGTAAAATATAATTACGATGATGTGGCGTGATCACATTGCGGTTTTTTTGTGTAATTTGTTCTCTAGCCACTCTTTTATCAAGTGCACTCAGCTTCTGTGCAGCCTCTAACTCGGCGCACTGTGTTTTAAGTTGGGCAATCGTTTTATTTTGATCGCCAGAGAGCACCCCATTTAAAATACACTGTTTGACTAAGTCAATTTCATCATCGTCTTGTGACTTGTTTGCCATCGTATGCGAAGAAGAAACAAAGAGTAAGGTACTAAGAATATAAAGGTGTAGCTTCATCAATTATTGTTCCATCAAATATTTTAACGCTAATTATACATAGCTTTACAGGTGTTGCGGAATAATTATACGTTGCGGTAAGGTTTAACAGGCAATGCATTATAGACCATGGTAATGTTTGGTTTCATATGCTTTGTATTTAAAAATATATTTATAACAGGAAAAGAAAAATGATAAAAAAGTTCAGCGCAATCATATTTTTGATGCTAATGACGTTCCCAAGTTACGCAAATATTGTAGGTTCTGCGATTGATATTCATCGTGCTTATCCCAGTGTCGATGTTGATTATGATGTGGCACCAGTGACAACCGTTGTAGCACAAGGGCCTGCTGATAACGTGGTCTTGCAATATGCAAATATAGATATTGAGCAGAATAAAATAATCATTGAATTTTTTGCTGGCAGTGCTTTTGAAGGGGTCAGTGGCAGCACATTTGATGGCTATGTATTTAGAGGATTTAATGGCAAATTATCTGATGCAAATTTAATTAGTAGTGATCTTGCACGAAGCCAAGTGATGTTTGATGCAGACTCAATTTATGTTGATCTGGGCGGGAGCTTTGCAGCTAATTTCAAAGTAGTTATTGGCTTTACTGCTGAGGTTGTTCAACCACAAGGTGCGCTAACAATCAGGTTCACACCAGAAGATAGCATTTTAAATCCTTCTGTTTCAGCACAGGGAGGGCAGCTCTTTTTTACTAAGTTTATTAAAAATCTCGCTACAGAGCCTGCATTGGTTGAATCTTTTGTTTACGTTACCTTTCCAAATGGTGAGGTGCGCAATATTGATATTCCTAAAACACATAAATTATTAGCAGGGCAAAGTCTTACGATGCAAAACTGGGCATTAGATGTTAAACCTTGGTTTCCTGCTGGTGAGTATCGAGCGGTGTTTACAGCTATTGATACGTTAAATGGTGCCGAATTTTACAATACAGTTAAATACTTTACGAAGCAGTAAGTGTGAGCACTTTGATACATAAAGATAAAAAAGGCTGGCGGCACATGCCGCCACACCTTAGTAAGCTTGCCATAGCTTGCTTACTCTCACGCAATTTTTTGTAACTATTACAACTCAAAGTAATGAGTAAAGAATTTATACAGCTCAGTGCCTTGATTGACCGAGGCGGATGCAAAGTGCAAAATAGCAATCGCATCTTGCTCAATAGTTAATGTATGTAGTGGCTCCTCAGCCAGATAGCGCTCCATTCTCAGAATATGTGCAATGGGTTCACCTGCTTTTAGGTGAGCACCCAGTTCAGCACTATATTCAACCATGCCGCCCATAGGGGCATAGTATGCTTTATAATCTTTAAGCATACAGGCAAAGCGTTTCATCGGTTTTGGTGTAAAAGGAGAGTTTAATAGTACTTCTTTGTGAGTCAGGTAGCTCAATATTCCTTGTGCATCTTCAGCTGCTTGAGCTAAATCAATTTTCTCTTGTGAGCCAAGTTCTACAGTAAAAGCTTCTACTAATACCGGTATTTCTCTGCCTCGTGCTTTGAATGCGTCACTCAAAGCCCACCAAGGGCAAAAGCTGGCTTCATCCAATGCCCCATCAAATTCATTGGGAATGAGCAGAGTGTGAGGTATATCGAAGTAACTTGCACTGCTTTGTGCATACTCAGGGCAATATAAATGTTGAGCAGAAATGGGGCCAGTATGTAAATCTAATACAATGTCAGCCTCATGGGCTAAACGTTGTAAGTTCAACGCAATACGCTTTCCAGTACTAATACTATGTGCAGGCCCATTAAGTAAACTTTGAGTTTGCTCAACCAACAGTGCATGAAACTGTTGCTTAATATTGCTAATAGGGCTTTCTAGATGCTGTTTTACAAAGTGTTCAATGAGTGCATTATGATTGTGGTACATGCGATTCCAATTAACACCTGTAATTGGGTCAAAGCGGCCTAAGGTAAATTCTCCCGATTTTTGGTTGCATCCAATAGGGTTTGCATAAGGCACTAAGGTGATCTCAGCAGCAAGAGGTTGCTGTTTTAGTTGTTCCAGCAATTGATAAATTACGGCATTGCCTTGTACTTCTGCACCGTGCATATTGGCTTGAATATACACTTTAGGACCAGTACCATTGCCTTTTATTCGATAGACGGGAATGGTCAGAGGCAGGCCGTTGGCGACTTCTCCAACTTGAATATTCTCTTGATATATTTGGTTCATAGTGCGCTACCTTAAATAAGTACTTGCGGGCTGTGACGTTCGAATGCAGTTAATGGCATTATTTTCAATCACATATTCGGCAGGCAACTCGTGACATAAGAAAAACGGCATACTCTCAGTAAAGCCGTACGCACCACACTGGCTAAATACTATCCAATCTCTATCATGCATATCATTGGGCAAATTATGGCGACCTAAATGGTCAAGTGCGGTGCATAAAGGCCCATGCAGCAAGTAACTGCTTGTTGGGGCGGTTGACTGCCTAAGTAACTCACATGGAAAATCTTGACTGGTTACTGCTGGGCGTAATATATGATTAATGCCGCCTGCGACAATCAGTTGGCGTTCACCATAGTTTTGTTTTTGCTCTATTACAGGGTCAACATAGTGGCCATATTCACCCACGGCATAGCGACCAAGCTCCATCCAAAGTTCATCAACCCCAGCAGCCGCTTTAATAGAGGCGAGCGCGTCCAGCAAATGTGGCCAGTTTAAACAAGCATCGTGTTCATGATATGGAATACCTAGCCCACCGCCTAAATCGAGTACCTTTAATTTAAAACCAAGGGTGCTTGCTAGTGCAACAAGTGGTTTTACCATTTGCGACCAAAGTGCTGCCAGCTTTTGGGTGCTCAGCATATTGCCCCACTGAAAGATATGAAGGCCGGTAAAGTGCAAAGCTGGAAAAGCAGTAATATCGAGTGCTTGCCATTGTTCAATGCCTAAACCAAATGGGGTCAGGCTATCGCCACCTAGTGGATTTTTTTCACCCTCAGGCCAGCGCAACTGTACGCGCAATAAAACTTGTAATTCAAGTTCTTGTTCGCAGGCAGTTTGGTTGAGTAAATTAACTTGGTTGAGACTTTCTGCCACAAAGGTTCGCACCCCTTGTGACAAAAAGTATTGGATCTGCCTTTTTGATTTAGCAGGTCCGGTGTTGAGCACCCGAGATGAACTAACGCCTTGTGTTAAGACTTGTTCAAGTTCGCCAGCGCTTGCAACGTCAAAGTCAAACCCTGCCTTGTCTAAAGTTTGGATCACTTTTGATAAGGGGTTAGCTTTAACGGCATACCACAATTTAACTACAGACTGTTCAGTCAATGGTTTTAAGTGTGATAGCAAGCCGTCTAAGTCGTAGACAAAAAACGGCGCTTGCTCAGTCTGTGTGATTTTTTCAATCACTTGGCGGTGTGCGGTGCTCAAAAACGGCATTATCGTAATACCTCTTCCAACTCTAATGACGCATCGCTTTGCTTATCACGGTATTTTACGATAAGTGCACAAGACATGCTTAAACCTTGCTCGCGGCCCCAAGCACTTGAAGATGGACGAGAGCCCGGGATCACGATGGCATTCTCAGGGATCGCTTCACCTTTATCTAGTACTCGTTCGTTGATGCAATCATAAACAGGGATCGTGGCTGATAAGCGCACACCTGGGGCAAGTACTGCGCCTTTTTTAACCACAACGCCTTCAACAATCACGCACCCTGCGCCAATAAATGCGTCATCTTCAATCACCACCGGACTTGCGCCAATAGGCTCAAGCACACCGCCTAATTGTACGGCTGCACTAAGGTGAACATTTTTGCCTACCTGAGCACAAGAGCCAACTAACGCATGACTATCAACCATAGTTCCTTCATCAATATAAGCGCCAATATTAACGTAAGCTGGTGGCATAATAATAGTGCCTGATGCGACATAAGCACCTCGACGCACACTCGTACCTCCTGGCACCATACGCACACCAGCATCGGCTGCAAAGCCTTGAGGCGCCAGATTATCTTTATCTACAAAGCCACCGGGGAACTCAGTATTGGTTCCGTTTTTAAATGCCTCTAATATGCCTTGTTTAACTTCTACATTGGCATGCCAATGGCCTTGTTCATCTTGTGTTGCTGCACGCACAGTGCCATTTTCTAAATTATTTAATAATTCTAACCAGCTCATGATAATTGCCTTAATTCCAAGATAAAATTGATTTGTTTGCGATGTTAAGAGCTTGGTTACATGACAGCTCTTGGTGCGTTAAGGGGGGGCGAAGATTAGGTGTTGAAAGCCTGCCTTGGGTATGCATTAGCACTTTAACGGGAATTGGGTTTGCAACAGTAAATAAACTATTCACCGCACCAGTCCAAGTGGTAAATAAGTTTGGAAAGGTACCAGCAAGAGAGCGCCTAACGAATTCGGCTGTTTGCTCTGGCCATGCATTGGCAGCGACAGACACTAAGCCAGCGGCACCCGCTTGAGCAAAATAAGGCATTAAGCCATCATCGCCACTGTAAATAGCAATATTGGGTGCGGCATCACGGAAAGATTCAAACGTTGCAATGTCGCCACTGGCTTCTTTAATAGCCCAGAAGTTATTGTAATGTGTTAAGTTTTTTATAACTTTTGCGGTAATGGAGACGGCACTTCTACCAGGGACATTATAAAGCATACAAGGGCGTTGAGTTGCGCTGAGTAGTGCTTCAAACCACTGGGTTTGACCTACCTCGCCGGGCTTGGCATACAAAGGGGAGCCTAGTAAGTAGGCATCAATGGGTTGCGTGTTACAAAACTCCAGCCAAGCTAATTGCTGCGTTAGATTAAAGCCACCAACCGCAACCATGATAGGTACGCAAAGGGACAGCGAGCAAACATATTCGACAATAGCGCGTTGTTCACTTATTTCAAGTGCTAAGCCTTCGCCCGTACTGCCTAAAAGCAAAATGCCATTATTTGCTTGTTGTTGCTCGTTAACGAGCGTTTTTAATGTGTCATAGTCAACTTGGTTAAGCGCATCAAAGGGCGTAACCAAAGCGGTCCATAACGGATAGTCAGATAAATCTAATTGTGATTTCATCTCTAGCGAACTTATAGCGTGTTCGTAGTAAGGAGTGAGCCCACACCTCGAACAGTTAAAATTCGAAGAGCAATGGACTTAAAAATGACAAGGCAAATGGCCTTATTATTTTAAGACCAGAAGCTCTCCACCAAAATTATGTGCTTGTTAATGTTAACAGCACTTGGTGACAGTCGCTGGGATTCAACCCAGTCGCCCGAAGTAACAGCTTAGCAAAGTGCTGTTGACTTCTCGGCGTTAATTCCCCTCACTCAGTTTCATCGGAGTTTGCTCTCCTCAACAAAGTTACCTGAATAACGCACCTCTTCCAGCCCTTGACCAAGGTAAAACCTTGACCACAAAATAGGGTGAGCGGGCATTGAAACACTTTAGCCTTCTAGGTGTCAAGTAATGAAACCCTATTCTTTATAAATTAGGCTACACTTTTTTAAGGCACTAAACTGCGGCAAAGCAAAGTGGGGTTGTATCAAATAATCTTATGTTAAAAATAATTAAAGCGGTGCGCGTACGTTACATTTTTGCGTTATTAGCTATGGCACTTTTGGTCTCTATGGCTGCCGGCTTGATGCAATTTTTATTGTTTGAAAAACAGCAAGATGCAAAGATTATCAACATTGCAGGCATGCAGCGGATGTTGTCGCAAAAAGTGCTGCTAAAAGCACATCGCTTAGCAAGTATTAGTGAGTCCACTGTTGCTATGCAAAGCGTGAATGGTGAGTTACAAACCAGTATTAATTTGTTCGCACAAAATCATGAATTTCTGGTTAATTTAAATGCCGAAGGTGATTTTTTTTCTGAGTCGTTGAGCGCGTGGTACTTTTCAAAACCAGCTATGCTGGACCAACGAAGTCGAGAATTTGTTCAGCGTATTCGTAACTTTCAGCCCACTGAACAAAGAGAATTAAATGAGCTTTACATGATATCTCAAGATTTGCTGGTTGATCTTGATAGGGCCGTACAGTTATTTGAACAACAATCTAATCAAGGGGTACAGCGTTTAAGGTATGTTGAAAGTGGCATTTGGTTACTGGCAATGTTGTTATTGATACTAGAAGCTAAGTTGATATTTCGTCCAATGGAAGCACAAATTTTGGCTGGTATTAATGAACTTAAGTTTCAAAAAAATGAAACTGAACAGGCATTAAGTATCAAGTCGCGTTTTTTGGCGAGGGCGAGTCATGAATTGCGTACTCCTTTGCAATCCATTTTAGGTTATCTGGACTTGTATCGACAAGAAAGGCAAGTTCATCAATTGGAACAAGCTGTTACATCTGCTAATCAATTAAATGTATTAATTAATGAGATGCATGACTTTAGCCGTTGGTCTAATGAAAAAATTAAAATTCAAAATAGTTATGCGAAGTTAAAGACAACGATTGAAATGGTTGCGGCTCCCTACAAACTCTCGGCACAAAAAAAAGGCTTAACGTTAACTGTGCAAATGGATGGTATAGGTAATACGCGGCTTCAGTGCGATCACCAACACCTTGCGTGGGTCTGCTCACAGTTAATTGACAATGCGATTAAATTTAATGATTCAGGAGAGATCCTGCTAGTCGTTAAAGTTCATACTTTGCAGATGCAGGCATATTTAAAGATACAAGTGATTGATCAAGGTTTTGGGTTTGATGAGGAACTACTAAGTACTTTGAATGATCATGAAAAAATCGACAACCATTTTCAAGGGATGCAATTGGGCTTGGTACGATGTCAGTGGTTGGTAAACGCTATGTCAGGGGAGTTTAAGTTTTTTAACCGTCCAAATGGTGGGGCGTGTGTTAGCTTTAATATTCCTGTAATTTTAGCTGAAAATGGCACGAGTGAGCGGCAAATAAATGCGCATGGGGCAAAGGCACTATTAGTAGAAGATAATGCTATTAATGCGGTGATACTTCAAAAGCAACTGCGTAATTTAGGCTTTGACGTACAGCACGTTAGTCATGGTAAAGCAGCAGTAGAGATATTAGCGTCGCGATCGTTCGATGTTATTTTTATGGACTTGAATATGCCCTACATGGATGGCTATGAAGCGATAGATCATATACGTACAAAGCTAACCCTTGATATCACTATCATTGTTGTGACAGCAAATGATGAGCCACAAGATATAGCCAAAGCACTCCGGTTGGGCGCAAATGAATATATTGTTAAGCCGCTGCAACAGGATAAACTCACTGACATGTTGCTACGTTTAGGGGTGATAAGCGCGAGTGAATGTACATAATTGTTATAATGGGGCAAAGCGCCCCATTTATTATAATTTAGTTAACCTCAGGTTTGAATAAGGGTTTTGGAATAGAGAATATTTTGCAAACAAACATTACGTACAATCCAATGAAGATATTTTTTTCAATATCAAGGCGCTTTTATGCAGTAATAGCGGGCTATTACAAATGAAAGCAACGCCGAGAGTGAGAAAAATAGCTTTATTGGGCAAATTCGCTTATCCAGAGCTGAGGTTAGTTACCTTAAAACCTGCTTTTTTAAACTGGTTTATTAAACCATATTGCTCTGGTAAGTGTAGTGCACCAACGGCAATGAATAGGGATTGTTGTGTTAGCAGCGGAGTGAGTGTTTGTACCCATTGATTGTTGCGGCTAGTTAACATTACTTGCTCTGAAAATTGACCATATTTAGAGTCATCAAAACTTAATTGATAGTAATGAGATAGCTTGTCCATATCTCCTGTTTTCCAAGCAGTTACTAAGTCAACAAAATAGAACTCAATGTCATTTAAGTGCTTAAAGGTTTCATTAAACATCTCGTTATTTAACGCTTCTAAAGCGCTGAGCATGGTGAGTTGTTGCTCGAGCGTTTCAAGCCCAAGTACTTGTTTATGCTTTTTTGAGGCGTAAGCGAGTACTTGTTTATCAATGCCGTATTGTTCACTGAACCCTAATTTTTGATATTCAAGTTGCAGTAAAGTGATCATAACAGCCCATGGTCGGTGAGAGCTAAAGTGAGTAATATTAATTCCCACTTGGGCAAAATAGTTTTTTAGTTTTTGGTAGTTCTCAAGACTTATCATATCAGCGAGTGTTTTACCCTTTGGTAGCTGCATATATGAATTTGATACTTTTTGGACCTGCATAGGCGAAAGCGCCTCAATATCAACTTCAACAACCACTTTTTCGCTGGCTTCAATCGCTTGCATGACGTTTTTTGGTAGTGCCTTCATATCTGGTGTACCGACATGAACAGTACCAAATAAATAAGAGGTGATACCATTTTTTTCGAGTTTAAATAACGCTGGGTTGGCATTAGAAAATTGGCTAAACAAACAAGCAATAAAAATTATGCTAGCAACACTTACGCGTAATAAAAGCAAGTACATAACAATCCTTAATAGGTGAAGAGCCCTATTTTAAGCACATAAGTGAATATTTCATAAAAACTCATGTCACTTTTTTTGAAATTAGCTCTGTTGAAAAATGAGCTTATACAATTAATTATTAAATGATTTTTGATAAATGTGAATTTTATTTTCAATAAAGCGGCCTTTACTGGTTTTTTAATTTTATTTTTAGTTTATTACATTTAAATTAAGCATAGATTTTAAGGTTGACTTAAAGTTACTCGCGGGTTACTAATAGAAAAAGGAATAGGGCGAGTGCACAATGACACTCCCTTAATAAAAAATTTATTTGGTGATACAAGCAATGCTAAAAACAGCACTTACTCTAGTCGTGATTATCAACGTGGTGATTATTATTACCGCGGGGGCCTGCTAGTGCTGTAAGAAAAGTATTAGTGAAAGCCCCCCGCACTGAAAAGTTCGGGGGGCTTTTTCGTTTTAGAGTCAAAATTTAACTAACAGCAAGCAATTGGCAATGGGGATGACAATGACAGGCGCACAACTATTAATCGATTTATTAGCCAAGCAGGGCATCAAAGAGGTATTTGGCTACCCAGGTGGCGCTATAATGCCAATTTATGATGCGTTGTACGGTGCGCCAGTTAAGCATTACCTAACACGGCATGAACAGGGAGCTGGCTTTGCGGCTGTAGGGTATGCTCGTAGTACAGGCAATCTAGGGGTTTGTTTTGCGACTTCAGGGCCAGGAGCGACAAACCTTGTTACTGCATTGGCTGATGCGATGATGGATTCAGTGCCATTACTAGCTATTACCGGTCAGGTGCCTACAGCGGCTATCGGTTCCGATGCTTTTCAAGAAATCGATGTACTTGGTATGTCGTTATCATGCACCAAACATAGTTATATGGTTGAGCGAGCTGAAGATTTAGCAGAGGTATTGCAAGAAGCTATGCACCTTGCACAATCAGGGCGGCCGGGGCCTGTATTAGTTGATATTCCTAAAGATATTCAGTTGGCTCAGGTGCCATTTCACCCTTGGTTAGCGCAAGATGAGGCTGCGCTTACAGTCTTGTCGAGTGAAGTGCAAAAGGCCGAAGTATTGTTATCGCAAGCTAAGCGCCCAGTGGCGTACGTTGGTGGCGGCGTGCAAAATGCGGATGCTCAAAATGAATTGATGCAATTTTTAAATAAAACCCAAATGCCAGCTGTTTCTACTTTAAAAGCATTAGGCAGCGTGTTACCAGATTATGAATATGAACTGGGTATGCTGGGCATGCATGGTGGTCAGGCCGCAAACATCGCAGTACAAGAATGTGATTTACTGGTGTGTATCGGTGCTCGATTTGATGACCGTGTTACTGGTAACTTAGCTAAATTTGCCTCTAAAGCGAATGTAATTCATTTAGACATAGACCCAGCTGAAGTAGGTAAACGCAAACCTGCACAAGCGTCTTTGATTGCAGACTTAAAGCAATCTATTCCACAGCTGAGCTGTTTTGTCACCGATAGTGAATGGCTTAATACAATTAAAGAGTTGAAAGTAAAACACGCGTGGCGTTATGACTACCCAGGTGAGCATGTATTTGCCCCTTATTTATTGAATCAACTTAGTTTAAAAATGCCTAATACTAGCGTGGTATGTTGTGATGTTGGCCAGCATCAGATGTGGGTTGCACAACATATGAAATTTAGCCATCCAACAAACCACTTAAGTAGTGGTGGCGCAGGTACCATGGGGTTTGGTTTGCCTGCAGCGATCGGTGCACAAATCGCAAGGCCCAATGACATGGTTGTGACTGTATCTGGAGATGGGTCGATCATGATGAATATTCAAGAGTTGGCAACTATTCGCCGTAACAATTTACCAGTCAAAATCGTGATTATAGATAATCAGCGTTTGGGTATGGTTCGTCAGTGGCAGCAATTGTTTTTTGAAGGGCGTTATAGTGAAACAAACCTATCTGATAACCCTGATTTTGTGGCATTAGCTGCGGTATTTGGTATTCCAGGACAAACCATTACCCGTGCCGATGAAGTTGATGAGGCAGTTGATGCTTTAGTGAGTTCACAAGGTCCTTATATTTTACATGCCTGTATTGATGATAAAGAAAACGTATGGCCTCTGGTTCCACCAGGTGCTGCAAATGATGAAATGATGACGGAGAAAGCACAATGAAACATCAATTAACAGTTGCTGTTAAAAACCAAGCCATCGCGGTAGAGCGTTTTTTAAGAGTTGCCCGTCATCGAGGTTTTCGTTTAACGCATATGGAACTTGAAGGTAAAGATGAGTTGTTTCATGTCAAAATGACAGTCGACAGTGACAAGCCTATCTATCTATTAACGTCACAACTGAGTAAGCTTGTGGAAGTGCAACATGTGAATTTGCACACGCTACAGCAACAGGCAATTTAAGAAATTAATTTAATAAAGAATAATCAAGGTATTACATAATGACAAAAACATCGGAACTGATTTGGCACAATGGCGACATGATCCCGTATGAGCAAGCGACAACGCATATTCTAAGCCATGCATTACACTATGGCAGCTCTGTGTTTGAAGGCGTGCGTGCTTATGAAACAGCAAAGGGTCCTGCCATCTTCCGTTTAAAAGATCATATAAAGCGTTTATTTGACTCGGCAAAAATCTATCGTATGGAAATCCCGTTTACTGAAGCCCAACTTATGCAGGCTTGCAAAGACGCAGTAAAAGCTAATGGTTTTACTAATGCGTATTTACGTCCTTTTGCTTTTTTAGGCAATGTTGGGTTGGGTGTTCATCCAAAGTCACATAAAGCAGATGTTAGCGTTGCGGCGATGGAATGGGGCACTTATCTAGGAGATGGAAGCTTGGAGCAAGGTGTTGATGCGTGTATTTCATCGTGGACACGTTTAGCGCCAAACACGATGCCTACAGGGGCAAAAGCAGGTGGTAACTATTTATCATCACAGCTCATCACAGCCGAAGCAAAACGCCACGGTTATGTTGAAGGCATTGCTTTGGATGTAAACGGCTACTTAAGCGAAGGCGCGGGTGAAAATCTATTTGTAATTAAAAATGGCGTGCTGTTTACGCCACCAACAACAGCTTGCATTTTACCAGGCTTAACGCGTGACACTATTATGAAGCTAGCGCGTGAACGTGGTTATGAGGTGCGCGAAGAGTCTATTGCACGTGAAGCATTATACTTAGCTGATGAGTTCTTTATGACAGGGACGGCTGCTGAAGTGACACCTGTTCGAAGTGTTGATCAAATTCAAATTGGCGATGGTAAGCGTGGACCTATCACGCAAGAGTTACAGCAAGCCTATTTTGATTTGGTTAAGGGCCAAAGCGAAGACAGCAATGGCTGGTTAGATTACATAAACGATTAATAAACAACTGCAGGCTACCTGAAGGTGGCCTATTTCGGGAATGAGGAAAGCCGCTGCAACCAAAAGCTGCATCGCAAATTATAAGGTGAACATTATGGCTAAGTTAAGAAGTAAGACAACCACAGAAGGTAGACAACAAGCAGGTGCAAGAGCCCTGTGGCGTGCAACAGGTATGACTGATAGTGACTTTGAGAAACCGATCATCGCTGTTGTTAACTCTTACACTCAATTTGTACCAGGTCATGTGCACTTAAATCAGCTTAGCGAACTTATGGCTGAAACGATCCGCGATGCCGGCGGCGTGCCTCGAGAGTTTAATACCATTGCTATTGATGATGGTATTGCGATGGGGCATGGTGGCATGTTGTACTCATTACCGTCAAGGGATCTCATTGCTGATTCTGTTGAATATATGGTTAATGCACATTGTGCCGATGCGATGGTGTGTATCTCTAACTGCGATAAAATTACCCCTGGGATGTTACTTGCTGCGCTGCGTTTAAATATTCCTGTGATATTTGTATCTGGTGGCCCAATGGAAGCGGGTAAAACCCGTTTAGCTGATATTGATATAAAATTAGACCTAGTTGATGCGATGGTTAAAGGCGCAGACCCTTCAGTAAGCGATGAAGAGTCTGAGCAAGTTGAGCGCTCCGCGTGTCCGACTTGCGGGTCTTGTTCAGGTATGTTTACCGCAAATTCAATGAATTGTTTGTTAGAAGCGCTGGGACTGGCATTGCCTGGTAATGGCACTACGCTTGCAACACACAAAGACAGACATCAGCTGTATGTTGCGGCGGGCAAACGTATTTTGGCATTGTGTGATGAGTATTATCGTAAAGATAATGAGTCTGCTTTACCTAGAAATATAGCCAATCAGGCTGCATTTACTAATGCAATGACATTAGATATTGCTATGGGTGGCTCATCAAATACAGTTCTTCATTTGTTAGCAGCAGCTCAAGAAGGTGGGGTTGACTTTGATATGGACGATATTGATCGCCTGTCTCGTAATACGCCATTTTTATGTAAAGTGGCACCTGCAACGCAACAATATCATATCGAAGATGTACACCGTGCGGGTGGTATCATGGCGCTGCTCAATGAACTTGCAAAGGGTGGCCGACTCGATTTAAATGCAGGCCATGTTGCGGGAGGCACTTTAGGCGAGGTAATAACACGTTGGGATGCAGCAGACAGCAACAATGAAAAAGCGCAGAAATTTTATCGTGCCGGGCCAGCTGGAATCCGTACAACTAAGGCAATGAGTCAAGAATGCCGATGGGATGAATTAGATTTAGACCGTGAAAATGGGTGCATTCGAAGCATTGAACATGCTTTTCGCCAAGATGGTGGTTTAGCTGTCTTGTCGGGAAATCTAACACCTGATGGATGTATTGTAAAAAGTGCCGGTGTTGTTGATGAAATGCTTGATTTTACTGGTCCAGCAGTTGTGTTTGAGTCACAAGATGACGCGGTTGAAGGCATTTTAAATGGCCGTGTTAAAAAGGGTGATGTGGTTGTTATACGCTATGAAGGGCCTAAAGGTGGTCCTGGTATGCAAGAGATGCTATATCCAACAAGTTACTTAAAGTCGATGGGGTTGGATAAAGACTGCGCCCTGCTTACTGATGGTCGCTTTTCTGGTGGTACGTCGGGGTTATCCATTGGCCATGCTTCACCCGAAGCTGGCAGTGGTGGTGCATTAGCATTAGTAGAAGATGGTGACTTAATACACATTGATATTCCTAATCGTGGTATCCATTTACTCATTGATGATGCACAAATGAGTGACCGTCATGCTAAGCAAGAAGCCAGAGGAAAAGACGCATATAAGCCACTAGATAGGCAGCGAGTTGTTACACCTGCGCTTAAAGCTTATGCCTTGTTGGCAACCAGTGCAGATAAAGGCGCTGTACGTGATCTTGCAAAGCTAGAGGAGCTTAGTTAGTTATGGTGTCGCAAGAGTTAGATTATTTTCGCGCCATAATACAGGCTGATATATCACCACTTGCCAAAATAACTGAAGTGAGCGAAATGAAAGGGCTGTCGGAACACTTAGGGCAAAATATATGGCTTAAGCGCGAGGATCAACAGCCTGTATATTCGTTTAAGTTACGTGGTGCTTATAATAAGTTACGCCAATTACCTAAAGGCAGTCTGGTGATCACCGCATCGGCAGGTAATCATGCGCAGGGGGTGGCATTAAGTGCCGCACATCTTGGGCACCGGGCTATTATTGTAATGCCTGTCACAACACCAGAGATAAAAGTGAGCTCAGTACGAAATTTTGGTGGAGAAGTGGTGTTACATGGTCACAATTTTGATGCAGCTAAAGCGCATGCATTTGAATTAACACAGCAGCATAACGCAGTATTTATTCCTCCATTTGATGATAAAGACGTCATTGTTGGTCAAGGGACGGTTGCCAGAGAACTAATGCAACAACTTAACGAACTTGATGCGGTGTTTATTCCGGTAGGAGGAGGAGGTTTGTTAGCGGGTATGGCTGTGTATATCAAATCACTTCGACCCGATATTCAAGTTATTGGTGTTGAAGCACAGGAAAGTGCCTGCTTGCAAGCAGCACTAGATGCAGGCGAACCAGTAGAGTTAGAGCAGGTTGGTGGGTTTGCTGATGGCGTTGCCGTAAAAATCATTGGCTCAGAAACTTTTCGCTTAGCACAAAAGTTTTGTGATCAGGTTGTTACGGTTAGCAGCGATGAAATATGCGCTGCAGTACAGGATATCTTTGTAGAAACTCGTGCTATTGCTGAGCCCTCTGGGGCTTTATCATTGGCGGGCTTAAAAAAATGGAGCCAACAAGCAAAGCGAACAGGTCTTAATGTTGCTGCTATTTTATCGGGCGCTAACCTGAATTTCGATAGGCTACGCTATATTGCTGAGCGCACAGCGCTGGGTGCCAAAAATGAAGCGCTTTTTGGTGTGACCATCCCAGAAGAAAAAGGTAGCTTTAAATGTTTTTGTCAGTCTTTGGGGGGGCGTGCCATAACTGAATTTAATTATCGTTATGCAGGTCAAGGTGATGCACAAATTTTTGTTGGCGTAGGCTTACGTGGTGGGCAAATTGAGTTAGATGAGTTGAAAGAGCAGCTATACAAAAATGGTTATACGTTTGAAGATTTTTCAGATAATGAACTAGCCAAATTGCATCTGCGCTATATGGTTGGCGGCAAACCACCTGTAGCAGTGCAAGAGCGTTTGCTACGCTTTGATTTTCCAGAGTATCCTGGGGCGCTTGCGAGATTTTTAGACACTTTGGGTAGTGAATGGAATATTACTCTATTTCATTATCGTAACCACGGTGCGGCTGAAGGTAATGTACTTGCTGCATTTGATATACCCAGTCATGATGCTGTGCGCTTTGATAGTCACTTAGCGCAATTGGGTTATCACTATTGTGAAGAAACACATAACCCATGTTTTGCGCAATATTTGCAAGCACCTATAACTGAGCAGCGTCACGCGAGTTAATTTGCAATTGCTGTTTGCTTTTCTATAGTTATGATTAATCACTCATAACGATGCAAGGAAGAGCATGCGCATTGTTGCGACTCTAATGATATTGGTAACAAGTAGCTTTGCTTATGCAACAGAAAGTGTCGTGTTGCAGCTCAAATGGACCCATCAGTTTCAATTTGCGGGCTATTACATGGCAAAAGAAAAAGGGTTTTATGAGCAAGCAGGGTTAGACGTAACTATTTTACCCGCAGACTCTAGTAATCCTGACACGCAATTTAAAGTGCTTGCTGGCCAAGCTCATTTTGGTGTGACGCACTCCGCTATTTTACAATCTAGAATGCAGGGTAAGCCTGTGGTAGCACTCGCAGCTATTTTACAGTCATCCCCTTATTGTTGGATGGTCAAAGAAGATTCTGACATTTATACACCTAAGGATTTCAAAGGAAAGCGTATTAGCTATTTAGGTAAAGCTGAGAATGCGGAGCTAATGGTGATGCTACAACAAGCGGGAGTTGATATAACGAAACTACCACTGTATTCAGGCTTATCGCCATTGCGAGACTTTCGTAAAGGTTTATATGATGCACTACAGGTGTATGTAACAAATGAGCCCTTTGAAATGCGACAAGCGGGTGTTGCGACTCGACAGATTTGCCCAAAGCAGTATGGCGTTAACGTGTATGGTGATATTTTGTTTACCAGTGAAAATACTCTTTCGCAAAAACCAGATATGGTTGAACATTTTCGTTCAGCGAGTTTAATGGGATGGCGATATGCAATGCTAAATATGAATGAGAGCATTGACGTTATTCGTAGTAAATATAACCCAGATAAAAGTAAAGCACAGCTTGCTTATGAGGCTGATACGCTACGGCCATTTATTACCCAGGCTGGGATCCCCATTGGTAGTATGTCTGAGAATCGCTGGCATTGGATTGCCCAGCTTTATGGTTATACATTCGATAAACAGCAAATTCCATTAGGTGATTTTGTTTATCACCCTAAAAATATTGAAGATTCTTATCAATGGTCGTGGATGTTAATTACAGCATCTATTTTGACTTTGCTATGTGTACCCCTTTACTTACATTTAATTTTCTCTCGTCATTTAAAGTACCGTATTATGCAATCAACACAACAGCATGAAAAAAAGGTAGAATAGCATTTTTCCCTAGTGTGCCTTACTCTGTTGAACATGCCGTTATTGAACCGATTTAATCACCTTGATGCCGTATTGACGCAAACCAAAGCTTATTGGCAGTTAGTTGCTTTTGAAGCCCGATGTTTGCCATGGAGTGATACGTTGAATGAGTGGTTAATGTCACTCAGTGATGAGCAAGTTACGGAACTTGATAATACTCCAGCAAAGTTGCTCCAAGCACTACAGCACTATATTCCACAATTACAAGAACTTGAGTTGCTATTAAAGCTCCCTTTTGACAAGCCAAATTCTGATACACTGCCATTTTGGTTGAGCAATGGCATTAAAGGCAGAAAACTATTACAGCTACAAGACTTTGTTGGTCACATTGATGAGCTGCATTTTCCCATCTTAGAGTGGTGTGCTGGCAAAGGACATTTAGGCCGTATTCTCGCTTTTAATGGCGCACCGCATGTGCACAGCATTGAATTACAACCAGCCTTGTGTGAACAAGGCCAATACAGTGCTAAACAGCAAAATTTGTCGATGTCGTTTAGTTGTGCTGATGTACTAAAAGATGACACGCAAGCTTACTTTGAACAGCAACAACATGCTGTGGCTTTGCATGCATGTGGTCGCTTACATCAAGTGTTTATGATTCAAGCGGTGAAAGCAGGCTGTGAAAAAATCAGCTTATCGCCTTGCTGTTATCATTTGTTTACTGATGTTCAATACCAAGCAATGAGTGATGCCGGGAAAAACAGTACATTAGCATTACAGCACAGCGATATGAAACTTGCCTTGCAAGAAACTGTTACAGCACCTGAGCGAATTGCCAAAGTTAGACGCAAAGAGGTGACTTGGCGTTTAGGGTTTGATGCATTACACAGAGATGTCACGGGAGTGGATGAATACATTAGTGTGCCTTCGGTTAATAAAGCTATTTTTTCACAATCGTTTGAACAATTTTGTGGCTGGGCAGCTGCGCAAAAAGGGATCACACTCCCCGTTAATTGTGATTATGACCGCTATTTACATCAAGGGCAGCAGCGAAAAAGAATCACAGATAGAATAGAGCTAGTTCGGCATGCATTTCGACGTGCTATTGAAATTTGGCTGGTTCTTGATAGGGCTTTATATTTACAGGCATATGGGTATGATGTTGTTCTTCGTGAATTTTGTGATAAACAGCTAACGCCGAGGAATATTTTGATCCAAGCGACGGCCAACCAAAGGAAGACACATGTGCTCGCTAGATCACCTGTTAGATAATAATCAGCAATGGGCTAAACGTACCCAACAACGTGACCCCGAGTTTTTTAAAAAACTATCGGGTCAGCAAAACCCAGACTACTTGTGGATCGGGTGTTCTGATTCTCGCGTGCCAGCCAATGAAATCGTTGATTTGATGCCAGGAGAGTTATTTGTTCACCGAAATGTGGCCAATGTAGTTGTGCATACTGATCATAACTGTTTATCTGTTATGCAATATGCTGTGGAAGTACTTAAAGTCGAACACATTATGGTTGTTGGGCATTATGGGTGTGGCGGTGTGCAAGCGGTATTAGATGAAGCTAGGTTGGGCCTAATCGACAATTGGTTACGTCATGTTGCTGATGTTAAAGAAAAACATCAAGCAATGTTGTCATCAATTGAGAAAAAAGCACGGTGTGCTGCGCTGTGTGAGCTGAATGTTATCGATCAAGTTCGTAATGTATGCTTAACCAATGTGGTGCAGGATGCATGGGCACGTAATCAAGTATTGACGATTCATGGTTGGGTATATGGTTTAGAGGATGGCTTATTGCACGAAGTACAAGCACAAACCTCACTACCAGAGCATATCAATGCGGGATACACTCAGGCAGTTGAGCAGGTAGCAAAACGCTATTTGTAGCGTATATTACTCTGTGTCTTCGGCTTGTTCTAATTTTGCCTCAAGAGCTGCTACTTTGGCTTCTAACTCGGCAAGTTTTTCGCGAGTACGAATAAGTACTTTACTCTGAATATCAAACTCTTCACGGCTGACAAAATCCATTTCAGTTAATTTGTTTTGGATCACCTGCTTGGTTTTTGCTTCAAACGTGTCTGCTAAGTTTTTGACACCTTGCGGCATGTTACTTGATATCTGTTTAGCGATTTCTTCTATCTTTGCTGGATTAATCATTTCAGATCCCTTTATCAAATGTGCTTGTATTCATATTAGCAAATGCTTTGTCTAGCGCCTAGGCGTGCAGTACGCTTTGAGTTAAAATATCATTTTGGTAGTACAGCAGACCCAAATAATGAAACTTAATCCCAAACAAGATGAAGCAGTAAAGTATATTAGTGGCCCTTGCTTAGTGTTAGCCGGTGCAGGTTCAGGCAAAACACGTGTAATCACCAATAAAATAGCCTACCTAGTGCAGCAATGTGAATACCAAGCTAAAAATATTGCGGCTGTTACATTTACCAATAAAGCAGCCAAAGAAATGCGTGAGCGTGTGGCACAAACACTGGGCAAACAAGAGTCAAAAGGGTTATGGGTATCGACATTTCATACTCTAGGCTTGGAGATAATTAAAAAAGAGCTAAAAACCTTAGGCTATAAAACCAATTTTTCATTATTAGATGACCAAGATACCAACCAATTACTCAGTGAGTTGACAGAAGCAGAACTTGAAAAAGACAAAGATTTACTGAATCTGTTGAAAATGCAAATTGGTAATTGGAAAAATGAACTTATATTGCCACAGCAGGCGGTCGCTCAAGCCCGAGAGCCACAAAAAGTACTGTTTGCTCAACTTTATGCGCGCTATCAAACTCAGTTGCGTGCCTATAATGCTTTTGATTTTGATGACTTAATTATGGTGCCAACTCTACTTTTATCACAAAATGCAGCGGTGAGAGAGCGTTGGCAGGCCCGTTTTCGTTATTTGCTGGTGGATGAGTATCAAGACACCAATACAAGTCAATATCAGTTAGTTAAATTACTAGTTGGTGAACGTGCGCGCTTTACGGTTGTAGGTGATGATGATCAATCAATTTACTCATGGCGTGGCGCTAAGCCACAAAACCTAGTACTACTTTCTAAGGATTTTCCCGGCTTACGCTTGATTAAGCTTGAACAAAACTATCGAAGTGCTAAGCGTATTTTAAAAGCAGCCAATATTTTGATTGCCAACAATCCACATGAATTTGAAAAGCAACTTTTTAGCGAGTTGGAAAATGGTGACCCAATCCGTGTGATTGCAACACGAGATGAAGAGCATGAAGCGGAGCGAGTCGTTGCAGAAATTATTTCTCATAAGTTTATGAAGCGCACTAGCTATCGAGATTATGCCATTTTATATCGTGGAAACCATCAAGCTCGAGTGTTTGAAAAGTCACTTATGAGTAACCGAATTCCTTATAAAATAAGTGGAGGTATGTCGTTTTTTTCCCGTAGTGAAATTAAAGATATGATGGCTTATTTGCGTATTTTGGTAAATCAAGATGATGACAATGCATTCTTGCGCATCGTCAACACTCCCAGACGAGAAATTGGGCCGGTTACTTTAGAAAAATTGGGCAGCTTAGCCAATGAAAAGCATATTAGCTTATTTGAAGCATGTTTTGACTCGCAACTAGCTCAACGCCTTACTGGTAGAGGGTTTAATGCATTAATGGGGTTTGCGCGTTGGGTTGTTGAACTTTCCGACAGAGCGTTGCGTGGAGACACCCTTGAAGCGGTTAAAGATATGGTACGTGAGACAAACTATGAAGCGTATTTATATGAATCCTCTCCCAGTGCTAAAGCGGCTGAAATGCGGATGAAAAATGTCTCAGAGCTGTATCGCTGGATCACCGACATGCTAACGGGAGATGTAGATAACCCAGCAATGACATTACCTGAGGTGGTGAGCAAATTAGCTTTAAGAGATATGTTAGAGCGCAATGAAGAAGAAGACGACTCGGACGCAGTGCAGTTATTAACGTTACATGCCTCTAAAGGTCTAGAATATCCGCATGTATTTATGGTTGGGATGGAAGAAGGTTTTTTACCGCATCAAACCAGTATTGATGAAGATAATGTGGAAGAAGAACGTCGGTTAGCTTATGTTGGAGTGACTCGTGCACAGCAAACGCTGACATTAACACATGCCAAAAATCGACGTCAATTTGGAGAGGTTGCCACGCCTGAAATAAGTCGCTTTGTACAAGAGTTGCCTCAAGATGACTTAAGTTACGAAGGACAGAAAAAAACTGTAGCCTCGCAATCTGAGCGTATGGAAAAAGGACAAGCAAGAGTGGCAAACTTAAGAGCAATGCTAAAAAGATAATGTTTCTTGACTTGCACTGCTAAGTTGACGCGATGAAAGTGCAGGTTCATGACCTATGGTGTGTTGTTTGCCAAAAAATAGCTCAATACCATGGTTTTCTAATAAGCCTCTAAAGTTCAGTATAGCAGGGCCTTTAGCAATAACTTGTGTTTGTTTTAACTTAGTTACTGCGAGTATCCCCTGAAGTTGTAAGTCATAGTTTTGTTGCTGTAACACGCGTTTGCTAAAGGTAGAACTAAGTAGTACATATTTAAAATCAAATTGGGTTAACATGGCTAAATCACAGCGATCTTTAGCAAAGTCATTTAGCCCGACAAATACGCCCTTATCTGCAAGCGTTTGCAAATTTTCAAGTTGCTGACCCGACGCATGGCGTAACTCTACTTCGCCAAATAATAAACATAACGGTTGTTTAGCACTTTTAAGTAATCGACATAACGGGCTAAATGCATGGTTGTCTAATATCGTTAACGAGCATGAAAACAATAGACTTTGTGATTGAGCATTACCAATGTGAATTACTTGCTGGATTAATTGCAATTCAATTTCTAATTGTTCTGCTTTTTCAGCGGTAAACTTTTTTAAAGTATCAAAGCTGGTACTTCCAAGTACGGGGTGTTCTCCAAATGCATCTAACAGGCTGATTGTTTTCGGCTCGTCAGTCATAGATATAACTTCTGTACGCCTAAAGTGCGTAGGTAGCGCACTTAAGTGATGATGTTCTATATGTTTATTATGCGTAGTACCGGCAGTAAGTAAAGGGTGGTAAAACTCATAACGACCACGCCCTGCATTTTTTGCATAATACATAGCGGCATCAGCATCGCGGATGATTTCATCAATATTATGGTAGCGTTTATTGCTATAGGTAATACCAATACTTGCGCCACTTTGTACACAAGTACCTTTCATACAAAAGGGTTGTTGCATCACTTTGATAATACGTTTGGCAACATCTTCAGCTTGTTGTTTATCACTCAAATGATCGAGCAACACAACAAATTCGTCACCGGCTAGGCGTGCTAAAAGGTCATGCTCTCTAATACAATCTGAAAATGCTTTACTCACCCAAATTAAGAACTGATCACCAGCTTGGTGACCAAGTTGGTCATTAATGGCTTTAAACTTATCTAAATCAATAAATAGAACCGCAAAGTGATGTTCTGGGTGACGTTGATATTTATGCAGTGTTTTTTCAAGTTGGGTCAAGAATAGACTACGATTTGGCAAGCTTGTAAGTGGGTCGTGATGCGCATCATGATAAAGCTGTTGTTCTATTTTTTTACGCTCTTCAATTTGCATTTGTAGATGCAAATTGGTCTGTTGTAGCGCTTTGGTTTTTTCTGCAACACGATGCTCTAGCTGTTGGTGACTGCTTTTTAAAGCTTGATTAGCGAGATGTGTTTGTAATACTGATGCGATTTGATTAGATACAAATGAAATCAACTCAACATCATCATAATCAAACTCATATTTGTGATCATATGCCTGACAGGCGATCAGTCCAATAACCCCATTCGCCGTTTTAAGTGGTGCTCCCATCCAACTCGTTGCCAGTTGTATTTTATTATAGTCTTTGGAGCGCTCTACTGTACCTTGTGAAATCAATGTGTTAGCACGACAGATATCAATGAGCTGGCTTTGCTCTGTACTAATCACTAATTCACTGTAGCCTTTTGCAAATGGCCGAGGCTTATATTGTGTGACCTCATCAACACTATAAGGAAAACTCAACCAACCTGCGTGTTTGTCATATAATGCAATATATAAGTTATCGGCAAAGGTAATTGAGCGAATGATGTGATGGACTTGTTGGTATACATCGTCAATGTCGTTAAATTGCGTTGCTAATTCAGAAATTTTAAATAAAATTTGTTGCCGCTCTAGCGCCTTTTTACGTTGTTCAATTTCTTTGTTTAATGCTTCGTTACTTTGCATTAATGCACGAGTACGAATTTTTACTTCAGATTCGAGAAGCTCACGTTTTTTTACTCGTTCTATTGCCGTGGCAAGGTATAGAGACATCACCTCTAGCAATTCGATTTGCTGCTCGCTATATCCTTGTTCTACCTGATAACTTTGTGACACCATTACGCCGATAATGATGCTATCTCGGTATATAGGCACACCTACCCAATGTTCAGCCTGACTGCCCAATGCTTTGAAACTTCCTTTTTGGGTTTGTTCCAGCATACTCTCTTTGGTGAGATAAATTGTATTTCCGGTGCGAAATACATGACCTGTTACTCCTTCAGAAAAATGGCTTTTTTCATTAAGAGGGACAGCGATTCCGTCTTTCTCATCAACAAAATAAGAGAGCTCTAATGCTTGAGTAAATTGATTTTGTAAAACCACATAAAAACTGCGGCTAGGCAGGTATTGTACCAAAATGTCATGAATTGCAGGATAAAGTAAAGTCAGCTCAGCAACCGTACTTGCACGCTCTGATAGTAAAATTAGAGCATGTTGTAAGTGGTTGTTCTGTTTATGCTTTTTTAGTAAAAACTTAAGGCGCTTGTTGTTGCGTTCTAGTTTTCGAAGCAAAGAAGAGGGATCTTCCAATGATTAAACCCGTCGTTATTATTATTTGCTTAATTATTACTCGTATATTTTCACTTTTCTTGTCAGGGGTCAAGTGCAATATCAAAGGCTTTAGCTGAGGTTTTTTAAAGTTATGAATTAAATTGAAGGAGAATAAAGTACCTCCTCCAATTTATAATGATTACTTCGATGTCATAAAATCGATTGCCGCAGAAATTTCGTCATCTGAACAATCCATACAGGTACCACGAGGTGGCATCGCATTGAAACCATTGATGGCATGATCAAGCAGTACATCACTGCCTTTGGCCATTCTGATAGCCCAATCATCAGTACTTTTTGGGGCACCTAGTGCGCCAGTACCGTGACATGCAAAACATGAAGCTTGATATACTTGCTCACCTGAACGAGGCCCAGTTGGCACCGCTTCGGCTACGCTATCTGCGCCAGCTAAATAAACGTCGCCAACGGGTGCGATGCGTTTTTGGATTGCTTCTTCAGTTAAAGCATTGTCATAAGGCTGCGCCACTGCGGCCGTTGATAGCAATAAAAGTGCTGCCGAAAGTTTTTTCATTTGTCTAGCTCACTTCATTTGGACGTGATCATTCACGATAAGATGACGGAATTTCTAGCGATTATAACGCTACCGAGTAATTTATAAAACTAATCTTGCTTATATTAAAGATAAAAATACCAATTTATTGCGTTAGCACAAACTCTTGGATTGTATTTTTAGCTTATGTCATTTCAACGAGCGCTGTTAGGGCCTTGTGAATACCCACTGATGCCTCACTAATCGACTCGGCCAGCATATAAGCAGGTGTACTTATTACTTTGTGTGTGCTGTCGAGCACAATATCTTCAACAGTACATTCAACATGTTGGGCGCCTAGTTGGTTGATTGCAGCTGCTGTTTGTTCATCGTTACCAATACTTGCAAGTGTACCATGTGGATGAATATGTCCAATTAGCGCAGGTGCAATGCACAGATAGGCAATAGGCTTTTGCTGCTGTACAAATGCTTGGCAAGCATGTTTTAGTTGATCAAGAATCTGTGATTTTGCGCCTTCAAAAGCAAAGTTACTGAGGTTTTTAGCAACACCAAATCCTCCAGGCAGTACTAGCGCGTCAAAATCATTACAGTTTAGTTGTGATAGCTCTTTAATATTACCACGCGCAATCCGAGCTGACTCCTCTAAAACATTTCTCTGTTGTTGTAGTTCTTCACCAGTTAAATGGTTGATAACATGGTGCTGTTGAATATTAGGGGCAAAGCATTGGTAACTAGCACCTAGCTGCTCTAAGTGCAACATAGTAAGCACAGACTCATGGATCTCTGCGCCATCAAACACGCCGCAGCCACTTAAGATTATTGCGATTTTTTTCATGTAAAATTCCTCGTGTACTTTGTGATTCGCAATTTATCATAACCTATCTTAAAGCATTGCTCATTTTGAGTATTAAAAGCCTTTTATTTGAACAAAATTTATACCTCAAAGATCAACACGGCCAAGCTTTGACAGGCTTATACTTTATTGTAATGAGACCAAGATAAAAATATTATAAAGGATCTTATTTGATCTTTGATCAAATATGTTAGTATACCCGTCCACTCAAAAAAGAGCGCTTGATTTTTGTACAGAGTGTTCTAGTCTTTGAGGGCAAGAAAATGTTTTTCCACATTTTGCACTTTAAATAACAATAAATAAGATAGCTTTTTTCTTTTTATTATCAGTGGTTTATTTTTTACTGTGTTCATTTTAAATAATGTTCGCTGCGATAGAGTGTGTTTATCTACAAAGTTATCCACAAGTTGTTCGGTGTAAGAAGTATAAGCTGCGTTATTATTATCTCTCGTTTTATCTGCGCCCTTATGGCATGCTTATGTCGTTTTTTTAAAGCTCACTTAGGATCCCCTTTATTATGTCTTTGATCCCCGAAAACCCTTTGATTTTGGTCGATGGTTCTTCTTATTTGTTTCGCGCCTATCATTCGCCACCGCACCTGACTAATTCAAAAGGAGAAGCTACAGGTGCAATTTATGGTGTGATCAACATGCTTAAGAGTTTATTAAAGCAGTATCAGCCAAGTCATATGGTCGTTGTCTTTGATGCAAAAGGGCCAACTTTTAGAAATGAAATGTACAGTGAGTACAAAGCTCACCGTCCGCCGATGCCTGATGACTTGCGAACTCAAATCAAACCGATCCACGATATTATTGAAGCAATGGGTTTGCCTTTAGTCAGTATTAGTGGTGTTGAGGCTGACGATGTTATTGGTACCTTTGCACGAATTGCGTCTGAGCAAAAACGACATGTTCTGATCAGTACGGGCGATAAAGATATGGCGCAGCTGGTGAATGAGCATGTGACTTTAATTAATACGATGACAAATACCGTTTTAAACCCACAAGGTGTGGTAGATAAGTTTGGTATTGGCCCTGAACTTATTATTGATTATCTGGCATTGATGGGTGATAAAGTTGATAACATACCCGGCGTACCTGGTGTTGGTGAGAAAACAGCATTAGCGATGCTACAAGGTCTAGGGTCTATTAAATCATTGTACGAGAACCTTGATCAAGTTGCTCCTCTAGGCTTTCGCGGCTCTAAAACTATGGCCAAAAAGTTACAAGAGCACAAAGAGCAATTAGAGCTATCTTATGAGCTTGCCACCATAAAGCTGGATGTTGAAGTTGAGCAAGACCTAGAGCGATTTGCCATATCGACTATAGACAAAGATAAATTAATCGAATTATATGCTGAGTGCGAATTTAAACGTTGGTTAAGTGAGCTGTTAGATGGCACTGCATCTAGTAAAAAGCCAGACATTACAGATGTTGAAAGTACTGGTAGTGCGCCAATAGTTGAACAGCTTAAAACTCATTATGAAACTATTTTAACGGTTGAGCAGTTAGATCAATGGTTGGAAAAGCTGCAATCTGCACCGTTGATTGCATTTGATACTGAAACCACTAGTTTGGATTATATGCAGGCTGATTTAGTTGGAGTGAGTTTTGCTGTAAAACCTGGAGAGGCTGCATATTTACCAATTGCCCATGATTATGTGGGAGCACCTGAACAGTTGTCAAAAGAGTTTGTATTTGAAAAATTAAGCTCTTTGTTAGCAGATGATAACGTTAAAAAAGTAGGGCAGAATTTAAAGTATGATAAGAGTGTACTTGCGCGTGCTGGGTTAGAACTCAAAGGGATTGCTTTTGATACTATGCTTGAGTCTTATGTGTTTAATAGTGTGGGTACACGCCATGATATGGACTCTTTAGCGCTTAAGTTTTTAGGCCATAAAAATATTAGTTTTGAAGAAATAGCTGGTAAAGGTAAGTCACAGCTAACCTTCAACCAAATAGAGCTTGAAAAGGCAGCGCCTTATGCTGCAGAAGATGCTGACATTACGCTACGTTTACATCAACACCTTTGGCCGTTACTCCAGCAGCACAATGAGTTGCTAAGCGTATTTAACGATATTGAATTACCTCTATTATCTATATTATCGGAAATAGAACGAACAGGGGTAAAAATTGACTCTGCTATGTTAGCGCAACAAAGTATTGAGTTAAGCGAACGTTTAGAGCAAATCGAAAAAGAAGCGTTTGAACTGGCTGGAGAAGAATTTAATTTAAGCTCACCTAAGCAGCTTCAAGCAATTTTGTTTGATAAGCAGGGTCTACCTGTTATTAAAAAAACACCAAAAGGTGCGCCATCAACTGCAGAAGAAGTTCTGCAAGAGTTGGCACATGATTATCCTTTACCTAAGTTGATAATTGAGCATCGGGGTTTGGCAAAGTTGAAGTCAACATATACTGATAAGTTACCAAAGCTTGTTAACCCAAATACAGGCCGTGTACACACTTCCTATCATCAGGCGGTGACTGCAACTGGGCGACTTAGCTCAAGTGATCCAAACCTGCAAAATATTCCAATCAGAAATGAAGCTGGGCGTCGTATCCGCCAAGCATTTGTTGCTGACGAAGGTAAGTTAATTTTGGCAGCAGACTACAGCCAGATTGAGCTGCGCATTATGGCACACCTTTCTCAAGATGAAGGGTTATTAAATGCCTTTGCTCAAGGAAAGGATGTACACAGTGCAACTGCGTCTGAAGTTTTTTCTGTAGCACTTGAAGAGGTCACATCAGACATGCGCCGTAAAGCTAAAGCAGTTAACTTTGGTTTGATTTATGGCATGAGTGCATTTGGCTTATCTCGTCAGTTAGATATTCCACGTCATGAAGCGCAGCATTATATGGATAAGTATTTTGAGCGTTTTCCTGGTGTACTTGAGTATATGGAACGTACTCGAGAAAATGCCGCTGACAAAGGATACGTAGAGACGCTATTTGGACGTAGGTTACATTTGCCAGATATTAATGCACGCAATGGAGCACGTCGTAAAGCCGCAGAGCGAGCCGCTATCAATGCACCAATGCAAGGAACAGCCGCTGATATTATAAAAAAAGCGATGTTAACGGTGAATGATTGGCTGCATACCCAATCACAGGATGATATTAAATTATTGATGCAGGTGCATGATGAACTAGTATTTGAAGTTGCCAAAGATAAAGTGGCGCAGTTTAGTGAAAAAATCTGTGACCTAATGAGTGCAGCAGCTTCACTTGATGTACCGTTATTGGTAGAAGCCGATCATGGTGAAAACTGGGACCAAGCCCATTAATGACAAATTAATATATTTATTAAAGGGCGTGCAGTGTCCTTCTTTATAGGCTATGAGAAAATAAAATGTAAATAGGGGCAATGAGATGTTTAAAAAACATCAAATTGGCCTAATTTTTGCTTTGTGGTGTTTATTTCTATCTAGGGTTTTGTTAAAGTGCGCGCGTCCTCATCCTGTAGGACATCCTGTTGATGATGTATCTCTCGCAAGAGGATACAACGTATTGATAGCTTCTCCCCAGATTGCTATAACGGCCCGCATTTTTAGTGGGCCGTGTTTTTCTCTCATTCCTATGTTTGTGTAAAAAATGCGTGTTAATATGCGAGCCTCATTATTTCAAAGGATTTCGTCATGCTTAAACCCTTTTTACTTTGCGCTAGTTTACTCTCTTTTTCGGCTTTTGCTGATTGGCAATTGGATAATAGCCAAAGTGACCTAAGTATCACTTCTATCAAACAAAATAGCATTGCTGAAAATCATCACTTTACTCAATTAAATGGCACACTTTCTGATGATGGTCAGCTTAGTTTTTCGATTGATTTAAAAAGTATCGAAACGTTGATCCCTATCCGAAATCAACGTATGCAAGCGCTCTTGTTTAATGTTGCAAATTTTCCGAAGGCAATAGTTAAAGCAGACCTTTCATCGTACTTAAATAAACTAACTAATGGTACTCAAGTAATTAAATCTGTACCGGTTAAATTGTCGCTGCATGGCCATGAGCAAATACTTAAAGTTGACTTGGTTG
Source organism: Pseudoalteromonas sp. SANK 73390 (assembly GCF_054966645.1). Taxonomy (NCBI): domain Bacteria; kingdom Pseudomonadati; phylum Pseudomonadota; class Gammaproteobacteria; order Alteromonadales; family Pseudoalteromonadaceae; genus Pseudoalteromonas; species Pseudoalteromonas sp. SANK 73390. The sequence continues at coordinate 83,712 of NZ_ARPN01000128.1, read as the reverse complement.
TTAATAAAAAAAGCCAACAATTACAAGTAACGCCGTTACGTGTTGTATTGGTTCGCGCGAGTGATTTTAATCTTGTTGCTGGGATTGAGTCACTGAGAAAAGTTGCTGGGTTAGACAGTATAGCTACGACTGTACCTGTGACATTTAGTTTGGTATTTAATGAGCAAGTTAACTGACTCGATAGCTCAGTTAGCCACTGAGCTTGTCACACCACATGCCCCGACTGAAAAATGGACGGGGCAAGTTTGCGGTATGATTGATATGTATATTGATGAGCAAGGGCGTTGGTTTCACCAAGGCGGAGAAATAAAGCGGCTTGGGTTATTGAAGTTATTTGCTAGTGTGCTTAGTTGTGAGCAAAATCGGCATTGGTTGACTACACCGACTGAGCGTTGTGAAATGCGTGTGATAGACGTTGCATTCTTAATTGACAGTTGGTACAGCCAATTTGTAGCAGGTGAAAAGGTTTTAGTTGCGGTCGATAATTTAGGCAGGAATTGGCCCATATACAAACAGTTTCCATTGAAGTTAAGGCGCTTTCACGATGTGAAGTTACCTTATCTGAGTTTAGGAAATGGCTTACAAGCACGTATATCAAGGAATGTTTATTATCAATGGATAGAAGAGCTTGCTGAGCAAGACGAACAAGGGGTCTATATTTGCTCAGCAGGTATAAAGTTTTATTTAACTTAGCTATAACGCGTCTTGTTACAGGTCAACATTGTCATTTTCAAGTGTGTCTGGTTTAACAAATGGACCTAAATACCAATCATCGAGTTTCCAAGCCAACTCATTTAAACCAATGCCTTTCAATGATGAAAATGCATGCACTGTAATATCTGCATTTAGCTCCGCTAGCGCTTTGCGCACTTGGAGTACTTCTGCCTTACGCTTGCCTTGTTTTAGTTTATCTGCCTTAGTCAGAAGAGCTAATATTGGAATTTCACTATCAACAGCCCAATTAATTAAATCCATATCAAGGTCTTTAAGAGGGTGGCGGATATCCATCAATACGACTAAACCTTTAAGGCTTTTTCTTTTTTGTAGATATTCGCCCAGTGAGCGTTGCCATTTCTTTTTCATTTCGATAGGAACTTTGGCAAAACCATAGCCGGGAAGGTCGATTAATCTTTTTTCTTCGTCGAGTTCAAAGGTATTGATTAATTGTGTTCGACCAGGTGTTTTACTGGTACGAGCTAGTTTTTGATCTGTTAGGGTGTTTAAGGCACTCGATTTACCAGCATTAGAACGACCAGCAAAAGCAACCTCTATACCTTCATCAGCAGGTAATTTAGAAATATCTGGGGCACTGGTGATAAAGCTTGCAGTATGGTATTTAATACGAGATTTGAGCACTGGCTCTCCTAACAATAAGACAAATGGTTAAAACAAGCGTAGTTTATAACACTTCATGGCATTGCAAAAGCAAGCATTGCTTTATCTTAGCGCTTGAAAAATTGATTTTTATGGGTACTAGCACTTAATCTATGTCAAAACCCCATAATTTATAAGCCTAATATGGGCAGAAAACGTGCCAGAAAATTTAATATCGTGTAGAATGTAAAAATTGCAACGTAAAGATACAGATCGTCAACTCAAGTTACGCTAAAAATTTATGATGCAGTGTCTTGAGATAAATATTACAGGGTCGAAACAGAGAATTTACCATGAAAAAAATAGCATTAACTTTAACAGTGTTGCTTGGTACGTTGTCAGCAAGCAACGCAACAGCATTTGATGGCGACGCAGAAGCGGGTAAAGTAAAGTCTGCAACTTGTGCAGCATGTCACGGCCCGGATGGCAACGCACCTGTAACGATATACCCTAAAATTGCAGGTCAGCATGCTGATTACATTTATAAGCAATTAAAAGAATTTAAACTTGGTATGACTTCAGGTGGTAGTGAAGGTCGTATGGATCCAGTGATGAGTGCGATGGCAATGCCATTATCTGATCAGGATATGAAAGACGTAGCGGCTTACTTCTCTACATTGAACATGAGTGCAGGTACAACTCCCGAAGATGTTGTTGAAGTGGGGCAGAAATTATTTAGAGCTGGAGACGCTGAGCGTGGTATTCCATCTTGTGCAGCATGTCACGGACCTCGTGGCAATGGTACATCATTAGCTCAATTTCCAAAGATTTCGTTTCAGCACCCTGAATATATCAAGTCTCAGCTTGAAAAGTTTCGTGATGGCACACGTGCAAATGACTTAAACGGTATGATGCAGGATATTGCGAAAAAGCTCACAGATAAAGATATCGAAGTACTGTCAAAATATATCGGTGGCTTACACTAAAGTCTGATAGGCAGTTTGTTCAGAAGACTATAAACTCATCACATTGAGCAAAAAGGCAGCGCAAGCTGCCTTTTTTGATCCTAGAGGTTTGTTACGAGATCCCCCTTTATTTTTGTGAGACATTTGCCATAGCATTTTGTAAGATTTTTCCTATTTTTGTTTTTTTGGAATTGTAAGTAATTGTAATACGTGTATTTACATTGTTTTCATTAAAGAATTTAAGTGAAAATTACTATTAACCAGTTGTAACTATTTCATTAAGGCGTAGATTAACTGGTGTCGCCAAGACAACATAACAAAATGGACATTTCGCGATGGAAGCGTAGGTGACAAGCTTAGTACTAATTTTGGTGCTTACTATTATGGAAATAACAATAAAGTGTCAGGATTGACCGAAAATAATAAAAGCCTCATGGAAGTTTTATAATAAAAACAATATGGAAAGGCTCATGGAAGTTATAATAAAAACAAAATGGATAACAGCATAATAAAAATAATAATGACTTAAAGTCGAAGGGAGAAGTGTCCAGTTTGTGACGCTCAGATTAGTAGACGGTAGGGAGCAATCTCTACCGTCTTTTTATTTATGCCTACTAATAGACCTGCTACAATACCCCCTTAATTCATTTTCTTTAAGTTTGTTGTGCAATTGAACTCATCGTGTGGTTTATGTGCGAGTGAGGACATCACTCCCTACCACCAAGATAAATTTAGACGTTATTGGCAATGCGAGCGATGCGAACTTGTGTTCGTAGGCGCCTGTGAACGGTTAACTGCGCAACAAGAAAAAGCAATATATGACAGTCATGAAAATGATTTAACTGATTTGGGATATCGTCGTTTTTTATCTCGGGTGAGTGAACCATTATTGGATCGTCTTGAAAAACACAGTAATGGTTTAGACTTTGGTTGTGGCCCAGGACCTTTGTTGGCTCTGATGCTCACCGAGGCTGGGCATCAGGTGGCACTATATGACCTATACTATGCTAATGACCAAAAGGTGTTAGCAGGACAGTATGATTTTATTACTTGTACAGAAGTAATAGAGCATATTGCTCAACCAGCCAAGGTGTTATCACAACTATTTAGTTTGTTAAAACCTGGAGCACCTTTAGTGTTCATGACCAAGCTGATTATCGACAAAGCGCGATTTAGCACTTGGCATTATAAAAATGATTTAACACACATTGCGTTTTTTAGCCGCAAAACATTTGCCTACGTGGCACAAATTTATGGCAGCGAAGCTGAGTTTATTGGTAACGATGTCATTATCTTAACAAAACCTGAGGTGCCAACTGCACCGAGTGAAGAAGCCTTATGACTAGAAAGAAGAAAACCCGTAAAGTTGCCAGCAATGGTACTCCAAGATTAAGCAAAGATAAGTTACGTGAATTAAGAGCGGTAAAAGAGCAGCGTAGCAAGAATTCTAAAGGAGCAAAACCTGGCTCGCGTAATGCGCAAGAAGCAAAAGTGACTCAAGAGACGAGCAGTAATGAGCAGTCGAAAGACCAGCGAGTTGGTAGCAAAAAGGCTGTGCCATTACAGGTGCAATCGCAAGAGCAAAAGCAGCAGCAAGAGCCGGTCATGCAGCGTCACTTGAAACCACAAGTTGAACTTAAAAAAGTGCAACCACAACTTACGCCTGAGCAAGAACTCGAGCAGCTTGAAAATGATGAGCGCTTAATGGCTTTACTTGAGCGTCATGAAAGAGGTGAATTGCTAACTGGAAAAGATGCTAAATACTTCAATCGTTCGGTTGCCCGCCATCAAGCGTTGTGTGAATTATTAGGTCTTGATGATGAATTTGAAGAACAAGATATAATAGAAGATGATCCACTTGCCAATTTTATGAGTAATGACTTGGCAAATGAGTGGTTATCTGAAGAAGACGACGAGGTCAAATAATGTCAGTTTGGTTGGTGGTTGCGATGATTATCGGTGCTTTGATTATTGCTGGGTTATCGTTTTATGCAGGTCAGCTTTTATGGCAGTTAAAGGAACAGAAGGCGAGACTTGAAAAGCACCAAAGTGAACGAAGTGAAAAGCTCTTACAAGCCCGCCAGAAAAGAAATGCAAAGCTTGCAGATAGCATTAATTTGTTAGCAAGAGCGATGAAAGAAAAGCAATGTGAATATTCAGAAGGGTGCTTACGTGTGTGGGTATTAATCTCGCAATATAGCTTTGCTGAAGAGGTTGAGCTGCAAGCGGTATATCCGGGTGTGCATCAAATGTATGAGGTAGTCAAGGATATGCCAACTCACGATGCCCGTAAAAAGTACTCAAAAAAAGAAGTGTTTAAAATGGACAGTGAACGCTGGCGTGCAGAGCAGCGCTTAGAGGAAGATATACTTAGTGATTGCGAAAAATTGGTAAAAGTATTTCAGCCCTTACCTGGCAGTGCAAATGTTGTATTCCAATAGGCATTATCAACTGAATTAGATAAACAAAGCGACCAAACGGTCGCTTTGTTGTTTATTACCCACGATTTTATAAGCTAGCCCGCCGAGTGTGTTTGATGACACATGCACCGAGTTTAGCGTACTTATTGTGTTGCAATTTCCCGCTTGGCATCGACGGTAACCTATGTGACACTGATAGTGGGAATTCTATTAACCAAGTTAGTTAATCAAACGGTGACATGAATGTCGAAAATAAAAGCATGGGAACTTATCTGTTTGTTCAGTGTGTTTTGCTTTTTAAGTGGTTGCTCATCAAAAGAAGAGCAGCTGCAGCAATCTATTACACAAGCAACTCAAAATGCAGAACAAGAACTCAACGAACTAAAAAATGCACTTGCTCTAGGGCACATTCGTAATGCCAACTTATTAAAAGAGTACAGTAGGGTATTACAAAGTCAGCGCCCGGATTTAGCTCAAATAAGTGCGCTCATCGGGCAAGATGCAACCAGTAAAGGTCCGCTTTTTCAAGGACTAGCTCAACGCCTTGAGGAAATAAAAAGTTTACCGTCTACACCTCCTAACGTACAAACTTTGCAACTTTTAGATGTGTTACGTGATGCGATGAAGCCAAGCTTGTTTGGTGATGCTTTAACAGATCCAATCAATATGCTTGCTGATATGTCAAATGGCACGTTGGCAAGAGTTGGTGCAATTAGCAAAAATGCTGAAGGAGATGGAGAGGGTAATCAATTAGTAGGAAACCCTAACTATGGTCAATGGCAAACTAATAGTAGTGGTATTAGCTTTTGGCAATGGTACGGCATGTACCGAATATTAGGTGATGTATTTGATGCGGTTGAATATGGTCGCTGGAGTAAGCGTCGTAAATATAGTTATTATAATGATTATGGTCGCTACCGCTATTCAAGCCCAAAACAAATTAAAACACAAACCGCGTTGGAAACGCGTACTCGGCAGTCCTATCAACGTCAGGGTAAACAATTTACTAGTCCATATGCTAAAAAGCGCAGTGGTGCATCAGGTTTAAGTCGAAGTAGTTATACCCCCACTAGCACCCGAAGCAGTTATGCAAAAAGTAGCTCGTATAGTAAGCGCAGTGCAGGCAGTGTGCGAAATAGCAGCAGCCGCACATCCCGTGGTGTGAGTCGTGGCAAATAGTACCTTGTGTAAAGAATAACTGTTGGAGTTTAAAAAATGTATGAATTTAATGGAATAACGATGTGGACTTTGCAAGCTTTGGCCATAGATTTTGTGATTATTATAGCCTTGTTTGTCAGTATGAAGTTTATAAAGGGCTGGGTGTCGAACCTGCACGCTAATGATGAGATCACAAAACGAGATAACTTTGCTTTTGGTATTAGCTTTGCTGGCGGCCTAGTGGCGTTAGCTATTGTATTAACCGGAATTAGTAGTGGTGCATTTGCGCCTACACTGCTGCAAGAAGCATTACAAATGGGGGGATATGGCTTATTAGCAATTGCGCTAATCAAATTTGGCCATTTTTTCCAAGATAAAGTTGCACTTCGAAAAGTGAGCTTACACAACGAGATAGTAAAAGGGAATACAACGGCGTCATTGATAGACTTTGGTCATGTGGTAAGCGTCGCTATTGTGATCCGTTCCGCATTGTTTTGGGTTGCAACTGAAGGCTGGCATGGCCTGCCAATTGTAATAGCCTCTTTTATTATTGCAAACTTAGCGTTATTGCTAGTCAGTCAGTATCGCGTGCAATTATTTAAGCGCACTAACCGTAGTGGCGATTGTTTGCAACAGGCTATTTTAGACGACAATTTAGCCGTGGGTATCCGCTATGCTGGATTCTTAGTTGGAAGTGCACTAGCAATAACTGCAGCGTCTGGCTTAGCACCCTATGCAGCAGACAATTTAGGCGCAAGCTTAGCTTATTGGGCGTTGAGTGCACTATTGAGCTTAGTGGCATTTACTCTATTGCATTTAATTACAATCAAGATCATTTTATCTGGTTGCGATATTTCGGATGAGGTTAATCGACAGAAAAATGTGGGCGTTGCAACAATATCTGCAGCTACTTCATTTGCGATTGGTATCAGTATGGCGACGCTTTTAGGTGCATAATCTTGTCTGAATCTATAACCCGCCCGAGTCAACGAGGCTTACTTGGGCATGATATTTTATTGATATCAGTCATGGCAGTGCTTGCTGGATGCGGCCTGATTTATGAATATTTACTGTCTCATTATGCAGGACGCGTGCTGGGCTCTGTAGAAAGTGCTATTTACGCCATGATAGGCACCATGATTGTTGCCATGGGTATTGGTGCATTTTTGGCGCGTTGGTTTAAAGATGCTTTTACTGCGTTTGCATGGTTGGAAAGCATTATTGCACTAGTGGGGATGGGTTGTATTCTTGCAATCGCTAGCATGATTGCAATTAGTTACTCATTGCCTCACATGTTTTCCGCTATTTTTAATCTTCCTCCTGATATTGTCTTAAATGGTTATGTGTTCGAGAAACTACAAAGCGCAGCGCGCTTTTTACCCTATGTATTTGGTTTATTATTAGGCATGTTGATAGGAATGGAAATTCCATTAATTGCACGTATTCGCCAGCATGTGTACGGACGGTTTTTAGAAAATAATGCAGGTACAATTTATGGGGCTGACTATATTGGTGCGGGCATTGGCGCTGCTATTTGGGTGAGTGTGATGCTGTCGATGCCAATTATGCAAGCCGCAGCATGGACTGCACTTTTTAACATCGTCGCTGGGCTGGTATTTTTATGGCGTTATCACCAACATGTTCGCTTAGCTCGCTTGCTCGTTTTTTGTCATGTATTACTGTTGGGGTTATTTGTCATTTTGCTGCTGTTCGGTAGTCATTGGATGAAAGACTTAAGCAATGTATTGTATAAAGATAAGGTCATTTACTCACAAGCAACTAAATATCAGCATATTGTGCTAACCGAACGTTTGAGGCGTAACCAACCAGAGCCTATTACTGACCTTTATCTAAACGGCCGATTACAGTTCTCCAGTATTGATGAGCAAATATATCATACCATGCTGGTATACCCCGCGATGTTAGCATCTAATCGCCATGAAAAGGTATTGATCATAGGCGGTGGTGATGGCTTAGCATTGCGTGATGTACTGAAATGGCCCGTTGAACATGTAACGTTAGTTGACTTAGACGGTCAGCTATTGAGCTTATTTGGGTATCAAACTGAACGTTATAACGCGCCGGAGGCCATCTCAGAGCGGCTAAGCAGCCTTAATAATCAAGCATTGGTAGATGCGAGAGTAACCGTTAAGATAGCAGATGCATTTTTAGAAGTAGAGCAACTACTGGCTGCTGGAGATTACTTTGATACTATCATTGTGGACTTACCAGACCCCAATCACCCTGATTTGAATAAAATGTATAGTGACTATTTCTATAACCACTTGCGTCAACTGTTATCTGCCGATGGCGCAATGGTAGTGCAATCAACATCGCCTTATCATGCTAAAAAAGCATTTGTTAGTATTGCTAAAACCATCAAAGCGGCAGGTTTTGATTTTGTTGAGCAATATCAACAAAATGTACCTTCATTTGGACAGTGGGGATGGACAATTGCAACTAAAAAAGGTGCCTCTGCTAGCAACAGAATAGCGAGAGTTTCGCAATTACCAGTGCCTTCCCGCTGGGCTAGTAGAGACTATTTGTTAGCCGCTTTTATATTTCCAAATCGATTTTTTGAATTTCATGAAACTATCGATGTCAATCAGTTAGGCACAGGTACTTTATATGATTATTATCGCCAAGCTTGGCAAACAGAAAACGAATTGTATAAAAACTAGTTTAAAGGTTGACATATTATGTCAGCTATGCAAATCTTAACTAAGACATAATATGTCAAATTTAAAAGGCAATAAAATGGAATTAAATGAACTTTCAATAAAACTAGCAACTTTTGAAACTGAAGGGGTAGGCTTCGAGTCTTTCATGATAGCGAACCCAGGTGAGCAAGATGTATTACAAGTAATAGTTGATGGAAATGATGAGTTACCTATTTTTGTTACACAAACTCAAGAACAACTGTTATGTATTAGTTACTTGTTTTCAGAAGAGGAAGTTAAAGCTGATCTTAAAGATGAGTTAAATGACACTTTATTACGTTTGAATGTACCAATCCCATTGAGCGCGTTTGCAAAAGTAGATAATCGCTACGCAATATTTGGTGCACTATCGGTCAGCTCTTCGTTTGATGATATTACCCATGAATTAGTGACGCTTGCTGATAATGCAATTGAAGCACTAGAAGCCATCACACCTTATTTAAATGATTAAATAAGTATTTTAGGAGTTAAGATTATGAGTATTTTAAAAAAATTATTCACAGCCGTGCGTGGTGGCGCGCGTGAAGCTGGCGAGGCAATTGTTGATGCCAATGGTATTCGTATTTTTGAGCAAGAAATAGCAGACGCTAAGAATGCTTTGCAAAAAGCCAAGCGTAATCTCACTGAAGTGATGGCTAAAGAGATGCAAACCACGCGTAAGATCAGTGCATTGAACGACTCTATTTCTGAACATGAAGGGTATGCGGGTCAAGCATTGGAGAAAGGTAACGAAGCATTAGCATTGGAAATTGCAGAAAAAATTGGTGATTTTGAGAGGGAAAAAGCGGAACACGAGGAAGTGTTGGGTGGTTTTAGTCAACACATTGTTGCGCTAAAGCAACAAATTAAAGAAGCTGAAAAGTCGATTAAAGAAAACCAGCGTCAGCTAAGTATGGTTAAAACGACCGAGAGTGTGCAACAGGCAACGATGGCAGTAAATAGTACGCTCAATACGAATAGTTCAGCAATGACCTCAGCACGTGCATCACTAGATCGCATTAAACAACGCCAGCAGGACCGTCAAGATCAATTAGGTGCAGCCAAAGCTCTAGAATCTGAAACAAATGGTGACGGCCTTAAAGCAAAAATGGCTGAAGCGGGCATTGGAGGTACTGATACAAATAGTGCTGACATTTTGGCACGCATTAAAGCCAAAAAAGGTAATTAGTTGATAGTTATAAGAAGGGGTAATTTGTTTACCCTTTTTTGTTTTAGGTGAAATATGTTTAATTTCTTTAAAAAAAATAAAGCACCAGCACGTCAGTTAAGCGAACCTACAGAGCTCATCGTGGGTGATATGCTTACGTTGATAGACTCATTTGCATACCCACAATGGCTCAAAGGCCAAACATTGAAAGTTGTGGCTGTAAACACGTATCAATATCAGCATAGTGCTGAGTATGAAATGGTGCTTGAAAGTAACTCAGGGCAAGTCGTATTTTTGCAAATAGGGCAAGAAGATGGTGAGCAATGGGCTAATTTTTCGATAAAAATACAACGAGAAGATGTGGATGACATTTTTACATTAGATGAATTTTCACTCATTTTTGATGAAGAGTCATTAACAGAAGTTACTGTTGCGAATATACCTGAGCGTTTTAGTCAATTTCTCGCGACCAGCTATACACAAACACAAGCCCCTTTTATTTGTTATTTTCATGAAAAAGATTATCGAGGGCAATCACTGCCGCAGTATGAACAGTCGGGCACTGAGGCATGTGAAATGATTTGTCTTGCATCGAATGATGGGAGTCAAAGTTTAAATATTGAAATATGGGACGGTGGTGAAACTGATGTCTCATTGACACTGACGAGACCGCTATCAGATATTGTGGAACTGTTTCCTGGGAGTGACTAAGTGAGTGATGCAAAAGCGAAATGGCAGCGTCAAGAGCAGGCAGTTAGAGCGACGCAAATGGCGTTTGATCTTAGTAGTGAAGTGCAAAAGTCAATTAAGAAACAGGCGATAGATCAAGAGTTGACGCCATCAGATATGATCCGAAAAATTCTGGGCTTGGAGGTTAAATCAAAAAAAACTCGGCAACGTCTATCGTTCAATTTGAGTGATGAGGAGATTGTCCTGCTCGCGGCGCGTTTTGATGTACCCGCTAATGATAAGCGTGCAGTTAAACAACAAGTGGCAGATTTACTCATTGCTCAAGCAATAGAAAAATAACCATAGACTGAAATTTTTGCCTAGTTACTAAGTCATTTATCTATCGCAATATTTGATCATTTATTTAATGCAATTGGTATAAGTTTTAATTCCATGAGATCCATACACTCTTAACATGAGAATGATTCCTACTTACTAAATATTCATGAAAATATACTTGTTTGCATTGTGCTATTCATAGTATTTATAGTCATTATTTAAAGCTGTTTCAGTTGTAAGATTTTCATCTATACTCAAAGGCTTTATAATTAGTCACCGGAATTTATTGGTATCTGTTGTGTAGGCAATTACATAGGCAGGCCAATTCACGTCACCAAGAGGGCAAAATTGTGCTTCAAGATTATCGTAAACATGTAGAAGAGCGCGCAGAGCAAGGTATTGTACCTAAGCCGTTAGACGCACAACAAACTGCAGATCTGATCGAATTAGTAAAGTCGCCTGTAGCAGGTGAAGAAGAGTTTATTCTAGACCTTTTAGTTAACCGTGTACCACCAGGCGTGGATGATGCGGCTTATATTAAAGCGGGTTTTTTAGCGGCTGTAGCAAAAGGCGAGACTGAGTCTCCATTAGTAAGCAAAGAGTATGCAGCTGAGCTGCTAGGCACTATGCTAGGTGGTTATAATATCGCACCTATGGTTGACTTACTGGATGATGCGGCATTGGCACCTATCGTAGTAAAAGGTTTATCAAACACATTATTAATGTTTGATGCATTTTATGACGTTGAAGAAAAAGCCAAAGCAGGCAATGAGTTTGCAAAGCAAATTATTGAATCATGGGCTAATGCTCAGTGGTTCTTGAACAAGCCAGCAGTAGCTGAAAAAATCTCTGTTACTGTGTTTAAAGTAACGGGCGAAACTAATACCGATGACTTGTCACCTGCACCTGATGCATGGTCTCGTCCAGATATTCCACTACACGCATTAGCAATGTTGAAAAATTCGCGTGATGGCATTAACCCAGAAAAAGACGGTGAAGTTGGTCCAATTTCACAACTTGAAGAACTAAAAACCAAAGGTTTGCCACTTGCGTATGTAGGTGATGTTGTTGGTACGGGTTCTTCACGTAAATCAGCGACTAACTCTGTACTTTGGTTTATGGGTGATGATATTCCATTCGTACCAAACAAACGTGTTGGTGGTGTGTGTTTAGGTAACAAAATTGCACCTATCTTTTTCAACACAATGGAAGATTCAGGGGCATTACCAATAGAGCTTAATGTTGATGAATTCAACATGGGCGACCAAATTGACATTTATCCATATGAAGGTGTTGTTAAGCGTCACGGAACTGATGAGGTTATCTCAACTTTCGCACTTAAATCAGATGTTATTTTAGATGAAGTGCGTGCTGGTGGCCGTATTCCATTAATCATTGGTCGTGGTTTAACTGACAAAGCACGCACATCGTTGGGTTTAGGTGCTACTGATGTATTTAAAGTACCAGCGGTGACTGAAGCGTCTGATAAGGGCTTTACCCTTGCACAGAAAATGGTTGGTAAAGCTTGTAATGTTGCTGGTATTCGCCCAGGTCAATACTGTGAACCGAAGATGACAACTGTTGGCTCTCAAGATACGACTGGCCCTATGACTCGTGATGAACTTAAAGACCTTGCATGTTTAGGTTTCTCTGCCGATTTAACGATGCAGTCATTTTGTCACACGTCAGCTTATCCTAAGCCAATTGATGTAAACACGCACCACACGCTGCCGGATTTCATCATGAACCGTGGCGGTGTGTCACTTCGCCCAGGAGATGGTGTAATTCACTCGTGGCTAAACCGTATGTTATTACCTGATACTGTTGGTACAGGTGGTGATTCTCATACGCGTTTCCCATTAGGTATTTCATTCCCTGCTGGCTCGGGTGCGGTTGCATTTGCAGCGGCAACCGGTGTAATGCCACTAGATATGCCTGAATCAATTTTGGTTCGCTTTAAAGGTGAAATGCAGCCGGGTATCACATTACGTGACCTAGTACATGCTATTCCTTACTATGGCATTAAAGAAGGCCTATTAACGGTTGAGAAAAAAGGCAAAATCAATGAATTCTCTGGTCGTGTACTAGAGATTGAAGGGGTTGAGCACTTAACTGTTGAACAAGCATTTGAGTTATCTGATGCATCAGCAGAGCGCTCTGCTGCAGGTTGTACTGTTAAGCTTTCTAAAGAGTCTATCTCTGAGTATCTAGAATCAAACATCGTGATGCTTAAGTGGATGATCTCTGAAGGTTACGGTGATGTGCGTACGATTGAACGCCGTATCACTGCGATGCAAGAGTGGCTAGCAAACCCTGAGCTGATGGAAGCGGACGCGGATGCTGAGTATAAGCACATCATTGAAATTGACTTGGCAGAAATCAAAGAGCCAATTCTTTGCGCTCCAAATGACCCAGATGATGCGCGTTTACTCTCTGATGTTACGGGCGAGAAAATTGATGAAGTATTCATCGGTTCTTGTATGACAAACATTGGTCACTTCCGTGCTGCTGGTAAACTACTGGATGGTTTTTCTGGTCGTATTCCAACTCAGCTATGGGTTGCACCACCAACGAAGATGGACAAAGACCAGCTTACTGATGAAGGTTACTACGGTATCTTTGGTCGCGTTGGTGCGCGTATTGAAACACCAGGGTGTTCATTATGTATGGGTAACCAAGCACGTGTTGCTGACAAAGCGACCGTTGTGTCTACCTCAACACGTAATTTCCCTAACCGTTTAGGTACAGGTGCAAATGTATTCTTAGCATCTGCTGAGCTTGCTGCAGTAGCGGCAATTTTAGGTAAACTACCAACAGCAGCTGAGTATCATGAATATGCAGCGAAGATCAATGCAACGGCAGCAGATACCTACCGTTACTTGAACTTCCATAAAATGCCTCAGTACACGAAAAAGGCTGATGGTGTGATCATTCAGCAAGCAGTTTAGTACCGCTCTTACTGAGAAAAGCCGGTGTTTACACCGGCTTTTTTGTGCTGATTGAGTGGTTAAATTTTACTCTTCACAAATTGAATAAAATAGCTGTAATTGTGTTTTTGGTTGGTTTGTTAATTCAATAATTTAGCTAATTGATAGGTAAATTAAACAGATTTTATTTTCAATTCGATTAGAATTGTCGCAAAATTTACATTAATAGGCGACAGCGAAATGACAGCAGTAAACAACCAGAATCTGCTTCAATTGCGTTTTATCCAGCAAGCGCATATCGAAGCAGTTAAGCCCTCATTTAATCAACTTCCTGATAATCCATATGCAGATGGTGCATTTCGCAAGCGCCGTTACTCGGTACTTCAGTTTGCAGATGACAAAGTGAGTGTGCAGCCTACGAAGGCGTTTGTTCAGGATGATTCAATAAATACATTTCAAGGTAATATTGAGCGTGTATACGAGGATTTAGACGCAGATTTATTGCACACTGAAGGTTTTAAACACTTGTTGAGAGAGTTTAAGTTGATGACTGGTATAGACGATACTCGTGATATTGAAGTACATCAGTTTCGCATGTTAGCAATTGAGTCTGATACACCACCTGCACCAGAAGGTATTCATCAAGACGGTTTTGACCATGTCTGCGTGTGTGGCGTGTCTCATGAAAATATTGCAGGCGGTGAGCTGTTAGTGTATGAAAATAAAGAATCAGAGCCGTGCTTTAAAATGGAGATTAAAGATGGCTTATTTGCGTTGATCAATGACCGCCAAGTGTGGCATAACGCGACGCCAATGAATAAGCTAGATGCCAACAAAGTGGGTTATCTAGACTGTTTTGTATTTACTGCGTAAGGGCAACTAATGGAACTTACACAACTACGACGTCAGTTTCCTGCTCTGATGCAACAAGTTAATGGTCAGGCTCCGATCTTTTTAGATGGACCGGGTGGCTCTCAAGTACCGCAACCTGTTCTCAGTGCAATGTCGGCCTATCTGGGGTATTTTAACTCCAACCTAGGCGGTGCCTTTTTCTCAAGTGATAAAACCGTCGCATTGATGGATGAAGCACGTCAAGCCGTCGCTGATTTTTTAAATGCACCTAGCAAAGAGCAGATTGTGTTCGGTGCGAATATGACGAGCTTAACTTTTAGTTTTAGCCGAGCTATTTCGCGCGATTGGAAAGCCGGTGATGAAGTGATAGTAACAAATGCTGATCACTACTCTAACGTATCGTCATGGCGTTTGGCAGCTGAAGATAAGGGCGCGAGTGTTCATGCTGTGCGTATTAACGAGCAAGATTGCACACTGGATTTAGCGCATTTTAAAAGCTTACTGAATGAGAATACTAAACTGGTTGCTGTTACGTATGCCTCTAATACAACTGGCTCAATAAATGATATTAAACAGATTGTCGAGCTGGCGCACCAAGTTGGTGCGTTAGTGTATGTTGATGCTGTGCATTATGCGCCTCACGAGTTAATTGATGTGCAGGCATTAGGTTGTGACTTCTTAGCGTGTTCGGCCTATAAATTTTTTGGTCCACATGTAGGCATAGTATATGGCAAGCGTGAGTATTTAGAAGGCTTTACACCTTATAAAGTGGAGCCTGCAAAAGATGTGATCCCCGGTCGTTGGGAGACGGGTACGCAAAGCTTTGAAGGTTTAGCGGGTGTTATAGCTGCAATTGATTATATTGCGTCGCTCAGTGGTATGACACAAGATACGCCGCGCCGTGAGTGTTTAGCTGCTGCATTTGCAAAAACCAAACAGCATGAAATGATGTTGAGCGAGTACTTTTTGACTCGCCTTACACAGTTCCCACAAATCTCGTTATTTGGCATTGCTGATAAGTTACGCTTAAGCGAGCGTACTCCCACTTTTGCACTTACTTTTGAAGGTTTAGAGCCTCGCCAAGTGTCTGAGTTCTTGGGTAAACAACATATCTGTGTGTGGGATGGTAATTTTTATGCGCAAGGGCTATGTGAGCAACTTGGAGTCATGGATAAAGGGGGAGTTGTGCGCATCGGCTGTATGCATTACAACACGGCTGAGGAACTAGAAACTCTATTTATAGCTTTTGAGCAGTTGCTGACAGCCTAATAGTAATGTTATTTATTAAAGCAAAAGTGCTACCTACTAGGCTTTTGCTTTTGCAATAACACCTTTAGGTTCAGTTGTTAGTATTGAAGCAGTTAAGCTAGAAGTTGCTTATATTGAGTAAATTACATGTTATCCTCAATAAAGCTACTGAGTTTATTAATACGCATACTCATACCTTCAATAATCTTGTCTTTGACTTTTTCTCTGATCACATTGGGTAGACGTGTCATTGCATCAGGAGTTATTGCTAGCAAAATACTGTCTTTAATGGCTTTAGCACTGGTTGAGTGCTCACGATGGCAGATAAATGCCCCTTCTCCAATAAACTCGCCCGGACGAATACGGCCAAGCTCAAGTAGTTCATTGCTTTTAAATATAATTAACTCACCACTTAATACTATGAATAAGCGGTTGTCTAGTTCATACCGTTTAAAGGCGTGGCGTCCACTATGCACCAAATACAAGTGGCTGAATGATTCGAGTAAGACTTGCCGTTCTGATATTGTAAAATCTTTAAAGAAGTTAAGTCGATTTATGATTTCAAGCTGTTTAAATAAAGGTACACTCTCAAGAAGTTTCATAAGCTTAGATTGATGAAGGCTTTATACTAGATAGTGGCTAGTTTTAACAGTGGGGTCAATGATCTTTTGCTGACCGCTAATACTTCGTGCGGCCAGCCAGATTTTTACATTAGCATGCAGCATCGTATGGAGAAGTGGGGCAGGTCAAACCTTGATAACTCATACACCCTTTGTTATAAGGTGACGAAGCGTACATACCGCCTGCTGCTTGTGGCGTTAATTCAGCTGCTAATGTTTTATCGTTATTTAGTTTTTTAAGTGGCTTTTTATTCAATTTGATTTTCATTTTATGTCCTTTACAAAGTATTAATTAAACCGATGTATCTCGGTAAATATAAAACTACAAGTGAGTAGGTGGTTTTTCAATCAAAAATTATTCACTTTGGGGACGGAAAGGCACAAATAACAAGCAGAGTTAAGCTACTCTGCTACTAAACCAATCCGCAATAATGATTAATTATTTTTAGGGAGTAAACCTGACGCTAGCCGCGTGCGAGAGCTTTGCTATCGACAAGGTTTCATTGCCTCAAAATAGACCTCTTAATTAACCGAATAGGTATTACTGCTTAATCTTGAATATTTCTCTCTTTTAGTTTTCGAGTCAGGGTGTTGCGGCCCCAGCCAATTTTTAGAGCTGCATCTTGTTTATGACCATGGCAAGCACTGAGTGCGGTTTTAATGAGGCGCGCTTCAAGTTGTGCCTGAACTGCTGGCCAGATATTGTTTTTACCTTGTTTAAGCTCTTGGTTAAGCCATTGTTGGAAAGCATCTAACCAATCCCCTGTGGTTTCATTAATTGGTGTATTTTGGCTAAGTTCGTCGGGTAAATCATGCGGGCCAATTAATTCACCCGGTGCCATCACTGTTAGCCATCGGCAGGTATTTTCAAGTTGGCGCACATTACCAGGCCAATGATATAAGCGCATAATATTGATAGCCTCATCGCTGAGTATTTTACATTCAACTTGTAGCTCTTTTGCACTACAGCTTAAAAAGTGCTGCGCCAGCTTGGCTATATCTTCAGTACGCTCCCTTAGAGCTGGAAGTTTTAGTCTAACTACATTCAAACGATGAAATAAATCTTCTCTAAACTGACCTTTTTTTACTAGGGTTTCTAAATCTTGGTGTGTGGCAGCAATAATACGTACATCCACTTTGACACTTTGATGGCCACCAACGCGATAAAACTCGCCATCTGCAAGCACTCTTAAAAGCCGAGTTTGTACATCAAGTGGCATATCTCCAATTTCATCTAAAAATAGTGTGCCACCATCGGCTTGTTCAAACCGACCTCGACGCATGCTGTCGGCACCTGTAAAGGCCCCTTTTTTCATGGCCAAATAATTCTGATTCAACGAGATCTTTGGGAATTGCAGCCATATTTAGCGCAATAAATGAGTTTGCTTTACGTGGGCTATGATTATGTAAAGCACCAGCTACCAACTCTTTACCTGTGCCTGACTCACCATTAATTAGCACGCTCATGCTAGATGCAGATAGTTTTCCTATCGCGCGAAAGACTTCTTGCATAGCCGGTGCTTCACCGATGATATCTGGGTGATTTTGTTCTTTCACTTGGCGTTTTGTTTTACGTGCTTGCTGACTGGCTTGATAAGCCCGTTCTACGAGGGCGGTAGCATCATTTAAATCAAATGGTTTGGCAAGATATTCAAAAGCGCCTTTTTGAAATGCATTAACGGCAGAGTCTAAGTCAGAGTGTGCGGTCATAATGATCACCGGCAGGCTAGGGTGTTTTGCGGATATTTCTTCTAGCAGCGCCATGCCATCCATACCGGGCATGCGGACATCTGAGATTAACACAGCAGGTTGACTATATGATAAAGCGGTTAGCACATCTTGGGCATTGGCAAAGCTCTCTGTAGTAAAACCCGCACGCGATAGTGCTTTGTCTAAAACAAATCGTATAGAGGCATCATCATCAACTAGCCAAACTGTTTTCATTTGTTGCTCCCATGCCGTTGTTGTCAAACGGCAAGTAAATATTAAATTCGGTGTGTCCTGGCCAACTATCACAATCGATCAACCCACCATGTTGCTCAACAATTGTTTGCGCAATTGAAAGGCCCAAGCCAGAACCACCGTCTTTATTAGTGATCATTGGGTAGAACAAAGTATCTTTTAACTCTTCGGCAATCCCTGGACCATTATCGATAATCTGTATTAGCAATGCTTTTTTCATGAGTCTTTTACCCTGTCGCATTCGATGCTTGATACGCGTCGTTAGGGTAATGTTGCCTTCATCATTGCCTTCTAAAGCTTGCAGAGCATTTCTTACTATGTTCAATACCACTTGTTGTATTTTTGCTTGGTCAATCACAATATCGGGTATGCTAGGGTCATAGTCCTTTCGTAACGATATTTGACTGGCGTTATCTAACATACTGAGTTTGACCACCGACTCGAGTGTTTGATGAATATTGCACGGTGCTTTGTTAGGTAATTGACTGGGCCCAAGTAACCTATCCACCAATTCTGTCAGTCGGTCAGCTTGTTCAATAATTAATTGCGCGCATTGATCTCGTTCTTGCTGACAACTCTCATACTGCAATAATTGCGCCGCTCCTCTTATTCCCCCTAACGGATTTTTTATTTCGTGTGCCAAACCTCTAATGAGAGTTCGCGCAGCATGGTATTGATGCATTTGATTTGAGGCTTGGTCAAAGCGCACTTCATCATCTATACGGCGACATTCTAGTAAAATAAAAGCACTGCTTTGATGATGAATACGTCTGGCATGTAAGTTTAAAGTAGCAGCTCGGCTATCGATAAATACAACGTCTACTCGGTGTTGCTGGCAATCTACGCCATCCTCTAGGGCATATTGAGCTAGACGTTCAAAGTCAATGTGGTGGTGGCTAAAAATGTCATTAATAGGTTGGCCTATTAAGCGCTTTAAACCCAAGCCAAATAATTCACTGCAACTATTATTGGCATATTGAATGGTAAACTTATCGTCTAATAGCAATATGCAAGTTGCTAAGTTATGCCATAAGGCATTTAAAAAAGGGTGAGTACTTTGTGCCATGATGGATCGCCTATCGTTTCTTTGCACCAAGATGGTGCACTATATCATGCCGTTTTTCTATGAGCTATGGATTAATGCGGTTGGCTCGGTATAGGTAAAATGTGCTTTTAGGGCTTGAAGCAATTTTTACGCCGTGTTCATTGAATAGGAATATAACTAACCTGATGCCCATCTTGGGCAACGTTTCTAAGAGCAAATGTAGTTTTTGTACTGACCAACTTAATATTTAAGGATAACAGCACTATCAAACCCCCAGAGAAGCTGGCTTTTACTTGTCAAATAAAGGAAATGCTACCTGTATCTTTTCATATTGTCTGTAAATTACTGGACGAGGAAATTTTAAGGCTTTTTAGTTTTTTAAAAGCAAGAGTGCAGGGTTGCGCTTTGATTGTTTTAAGGGGTTATTGAGGTTTATTTTTCAAAATTTTGATGTGATATATCTGAATATATCCGATGACCATTTTCACGACATGCCATTGGCTGAGAAGCTGCAACGTAAAGCATTTGTAATAAGCAATATACAGAATACGTATAATCTATGGCTTCCTATGTTGGTGTTATACTACTTTGTTTGAGTACGTAAAAGTCGCTTTACCAAAAAAAGCCCGCATAGCGGGCTTGAGAACACATATGATTTAACTGCGTAATTAAACGCTGTAGTACATTTCAAACTCAATTGGATGAGTTGTCATGTTCAGTTTTTCCACTTCTTGTGACTTAAGTGAGATATAAGCATCGATTAAGTCGTCAGTGAATACGCCACCTTGAATTAAAAATTCACGGTCAGCATCAAGACATGCCAATGCTTCGTCTAGTGATGCTGCAACAGTTGGGATCTCAGCTGCTTCTTCAGCTGGAAGGTCGTATAAATCTTTATCCATTGCATCGCCAGGGTGGATCTTGTTCTTAATACCGTCAAGGCCCGCCATTAACATTGCTGAGAATGCAAGGTAAGGGTTAGCAGTTGGATCAGGGAAGCGAACTTCAATGCGACGCCCTTTTTCAGATGGAACCACTGGAATACGGATTGATGCAGAACGGTTACGTGCAGAGTAAGCAAGCATAACAGGTGCTTCAAAACCAGGTACTAAACGCTTGTACGAGTTAGTTGATGCGTTAGCAAATGCATTAATAGCTTTAGCGTGCTTGATGATACCACCAATATAGTAAAGCGCCTCTTCAGAAAGACCGCCGTACTTGTCGCCCGCGAAGATGTTTTTACCATCTTTACCAAGTGATTGGTGGCAATGCATACCTGATCCGTTGTCACCCACTACTGGCTTAGGCATGAAAGTCGCCGTTTTGCCGTAAAGGTGTGCCATATTGTGGATAACGTATTTCATTTCTTGGATTTCGTCAGCTTTTAACACCATGGTATTAAAGCGAGTCGCAATCTCATTTTGACCTGCAGTGGCAACTTCATGGTGATGTGCTTCTACTACTTGCCCCATTTCTTCAAGTACCAAGCAGGTTGCTGAGCGCCAATCTTGTGATGAGTCTACTGGTGCAACTGGGAAGTATCCGCCTTTCACGCCTGGACGGTGACCGGTGTTACCGCCTTCGTAATCTTTGTCTGAGTTCCAAGATGCCTCTTGTGCGTCGATTTTGTACATAGAGCCAGACATGTCAGTTTTGTACTTCACGTCATCAAATAAGAAAAACTCTGGTTCTGGGCCAAATAAAACTGTATCTGCGATACCTGTTGAACGCATATATTCTTCAGCGCGTTTTGCTACAGAGCGAGGATCACGTTCGTAACCTTGTAATGTTGAAGGCTCAACAACGTCACAACGTACAATGAGAGTTGTCTCTTCAGCGAATGGGTCTAATTTAGCTGATGCTGCATCAGGCATTAATACCATGTCAGACTCGTTAATGCCTTTCCAACCTGCAATTGAAGAACCATCAAACATTTTACCGTCTTCAAAAAAGTCTTCATCGGCTTGGTGATGAGGAATAGATACGTGTTGCTCTTTACCTTTTGTATCTGTAAAGCGTAAATCTACAAATTTAACGTCATGTTCTTTAATAAAATCTAAAACCGATTGTGACATGTGTCCTCCAACTCGTTGGTTTTTTTATGCTTGCTGCATTAACTTAATGCGATTGCGCTTTTTTAAGCTTAATATGTGCCAGTTTTATCAAGTTAATGATTGTAGACGGTTTTTTATATTTTTCCATGGTGTGAACATACATTTTGCACCAACTTGGTGCTAGGGTGCATTGCTTTGGTGCGTTTAATATTGGCGCTAGGTGCATGTATTTTTAATCACTTAATACTCTTAATAGTACGCTTTTTCTGCAAAAAAAGGTTGTAAATCATTGCTGTCATCACAAAGTAACAAAATTTATGCTGGATAAACTTTCTTCTATCGTCGGAATAAGGGATAATGTGCGCCCTTTAAATCCTATAATGGGACATCTCTGGCGCGCCGGACCCTTCATTTTAAAATGAAGCGAAACCGCGTAGATCGACTAGGATCACTGAGATTCAACTTCTTTGAGTAAGAATATGAACATCGAAAAGTTAAGAAATATCGCGATTATCGCACACGTTGACCACGGTAAAACAACCCTAGTTGATAAGTTGCTAGAGCAATCAGGCACACTAGAAACACGCGGCGGCAATGAAGAGCGTGTAATGGATTCAAATGATATCGAGAAAGAACGTGGTATCACAATCCTAGCTAAAAATACGGCAATTGGCTGGAATGATTACCATATCAATATCGTAGACACTCCTGGACACGCTGATTTCGGTGGTGAAGTAGAACGTGTTCTTTCAATGGTTGATTCTGTATTATTACTCGTTGATGCACAAGAAGGCCCGATGCCACAAACGCGTTTCGTAACGCAAAAAGCATTTGCATTAGGTCTTAAGCCAATTGTTGTTATTAACAAAATCGATAAGCCAGGTGCGCGTCCTGATTGGGTTATGGACCAAGTATTCGATTTATTCGATAACTTAGGTGCATCTGATGACCAGTTGGATTTCCAAGTTATTTATGCATCAGCAATCAACGGCTGGGCTACACTAGATTTAGACAGCCCTTCAGACAACATGCAACCTATGTTTGAAGCAATTGTTGATCAAGTAGCAGCACCAGATGCAGACGCTGATGGTGGACTGCAAATGCAGATATCACAGCTTGATTACAACTCATATATTGGTGTTATCGGTGTTGGCCGTATCAAGCGTGGTACAGTTAAATTAAACCAACAAGTAACAATCGTTGGTGCAGATGGTAATAAACGCAACGGTAAAGTAGGTCAGGTGCTAACTTATTTAGGCCTTGACCGTCACGAAGCTCAAGAGGCATCGGCTGGTGATATCATCGCAATCACGGGATTAGGCGAGTTAAAAATCTCTGATACTATCTGTGATGTGAATACAGTAGAAGCACTACCTGCATTATCTGTAGATGAACCAACAGTAACAATGACGTTCTCTGTAAATACTTCACCATTTGCAGGTCAAGAAGGTAAATTCGTAACGTCACGTAACATTCTTGAGCGTTTAGAAAACGAATTAGTTCATAACGTAGCACTTCGTGTAGAAGAAACTGACAATCCAGATAGCTTCCGTGTATCAGGTCGTGGTGAATTGCATTTAGGTATTTTGATTGAGAATATGCGTCGTGAAGGTTACGAGCTTGCTGTATCACGTCCAGAAGTAATTCTACGTGAAGTAGACGGTCAATTAGAAGAACCGTTTGAAACAGTGACTGTTGACGTTCAAGAAGAGCATCAAGGTTCTATCATGGAGCAACTTGGCTTGCGTAAAGCTGAAATGACAGACATGGCACCAGATGGTAAAGGCCGTGTACGGTTAGACTTTATGATGCCAAGCCGTGGCTTAATCGGTTTCCAAACTGATTTCATGACGCTAACGTCTGGTTCTGGTTTGATGTACCACACTTTTGACCATTATGGTCCTCACAAAGGTGGTTCAATCGGCAAGCGTAAGAACGGTGTCTTGATTGCAAATGCAACGGGTAAAGCATTAACTAACGCACTCTTTAACTTACAAGAGCGTGGTAAGCTATTTATTGGCCACGGTGTTGAAGTGTACGAAGGTATGGTTATCGGTATTCACAGCCGTGATAATGACTTGACGGTTAACGCGCTTAAAGGTAAGCAGTTAACGAACGTACGTGCATCAGGTACTGATGAAGCACAAACACTTGTGCCACCTATCAGAATGTCACTTGAGCAAGCACTAGAGTTCATCGATGATGACGAGTTAGTAGAAGTAACACCTGTGAATATTCGTATTCGTAAGAAGTTACTAACGGAAAGTGAGCGTAAGCGTGCAAGCCGTCAATCGAAAGATTAATTTGATTATATATTGATAAAAACGCCGCGACTAAGCGGCGTTTTTTATTTTAAAATAAACCATAACTCTCGGTTTCTTCTGGTTCATAACCTTGTAAATGTTCAGGCCTAAAAATAGCACTGGGGTCAATGAGTACTGTGTGTGTGTCGCCCCGCTTAATTAACCCTTGCATCATTTTTTTTGTCTGAGGGTCAATGTCAAAGCCGATGTTGGTTATTTCACTGAGCGATTTTATTTCGCTTTCTTCACAGTGCATATTATCTTCAACTTGATCGACTAATAAGCCAATATGCGGCTTATGTCCGTCTTGTGTGGTAAATACAATAATGGGCTTGTGGTCTAGACTTATTTGTTCCTGAGCGGATTCAAATAGACGCATAAGCTTTAAAAACGTTGTGGCTTTTTCTTTATCTAACATTGATAAAGCTTGCTGTTTTTTATCATCGGCACATAAACTGAGCAATGTATCAGCAAGGGCATGCAAACGGTTATGAGGCTCTTCAAAGCGGCTTAATATGGCTTTGAGATCGTCGTTTTCGGTTTTAAAGTTGTAAAACCATTGGCCAAATTCACATTGTTTTGGGTCTCTGGCTTTGTCAAAGTCGTGCCCATGTACCACGCTTTTTTCTAGTGCCTGTAACCAGCTACGGTGCTCATCTTCGCGAGCCCTTAATAATTCAACCAGTGCATTATTTATATCGTAGGATGATTGGTTATTTAAAATGATGCCAAGATCGAATATTGGTGTAGGTGTGCCCATGTAGTCCTTTACCCCCAAAAAGCTCGGGTTGCCATTAGGCAGTGACGTTAAATTTCCTTCGTAACGCTCTGTGAGCAGAATATCTAAAATCTTTAGTGAAATAGTTTTTTGTCCGACTCGGAAGTTGATTAAATCCATATTTTCCTCAACAAGCACTTTGGTTTTGTTTAAGGATAGAACATTATGATGAATATGAACGGTACACAGGCAATTTCTTTTGTTGATCAGAGAGTTCAAAAAGTGCTTTTAAATCACGGTCATGCTCAAGTACCCATGGTAACTTTCTAAGTAGACATTGCTGCGAATATTTTGCTGCGCATTGTTGCGCGGCACGACTGAATACCAGCGCATTAAGATAACCTTCAAATAGGATATGATCGATTTTCAAGTTTGTTTCTCGCTGAACAAGGCGCCGAAATTGCTCACACAGCTTTGCTTGGCATAAAATAGGGTTAGGTACTACTTCTGTGACCATAATTGTTTGTTCAGGCTTTACTCTTGCAAACAGCGCTTTACTTGAGACAAACGAGACACTAGTAAACTCTAAATTTTGTTGACTATCAGCCGCCAACTTAACAAATACGGCCAATGGTTCATACGTACCGATCATGACTACGGCGGTTGCTTTGGTTTTGTTGATTTGTACATATGCTTTTTCAACATCATTGGTGTTACGTTTAAAGCGAGATATAACAGTGGGTTGCAAGCTTTGTTGAGCTAGTGCTTTAGTTAAACTTTTCTCTAGCGTAATACCAAATTCATCCGCTTGAATTAAAAGCGCGATTTTCTGATGTCTTTGTTCTTTAACCAAATATTTGATCTGTTCGTTAGCTTCATCTTGATAGCTAGCTCGTAGGTTAAATATATGATAATTGCCGATGCTATGTAAAAAATCAGCACCTGTAAAAGGCATAAGTAGTGGTGTTTTACTGTGTTCTAATAGTGGGCGTATTGCTGATGTTGTGGGTGTACCCATAAAGCCAAAAAGGGCGTCAACATTTTGCTCATAGATAAAAAACCGCGTGTTGTGGACGGTACGATTAGGCTCATAACCATCATCTCGGACAATAAGCTGTATAGCTCTGCCTTTTATCCCTCCTTGCTGGTTAACACGATTAAAGTGCAACATTGCGCCAGCATGAAGTTGCTTGCCAATTTCTTGAGCGGGACCACTTAACGCAATTGACATACCCAGTTTTATTGGCGCAGATTCGTTACACACACTGTGTTCACTCACTAAAAAGAGTAAGATGATGAAAAGTGTTTTAGTGTAGCGAGTTAAGCTGTCCATGTATTTCTGATACCAAGGTATTAAAAGCATGAGAAAACTGCTTTTTTGAGTCTAGGGATAAGTCGCTTTTAAGCAACTCTTTAGTATTATTTTGTAATAATAGTCTAATCCCCAGCTGTTGTGAAACATCTGATAACTCAAGTAATAATTTTGGACACGTGATTAGTACTTTCCAGATGGTGGCACTGTCTTGCTCAAGCATCGTTGCTTTGTTCACCATAAAGTTTAGCTGTTCAGTTACTTGTTTAGGTAATGTAAGGTTTGGCATAGCTGTTAAAATTTGTTTAGCCAATTGCCAAGGCAAATGCTGATAATGATTACTCAGTTGGTAGCAGAAGTTCATTCTAAAATATTGACATAATTCATTAATATACAAATCTGTCCCGGCTGCTTTTTTTAATACTATGGCCGCATATTCACCGCTTGCTTTGTCTTGTTTGAATCCTAACTTTGCTGTTTGATAGCCATTTCTTTGCCAAAACTTGAGTAATCTAGATGTTGCTCCAAAGCTACTACCAAAATAGTCAACCGATTGGCCAAGTTGTTGGTGAGCATGGTCAAGTAGTGCTGTACCTAATCCTTGAGTATGTAACTGAGGTGCTATGGCAATACGCACTATGCGAGCGATTTTTGTGGCTAAGAAATGGCGGTTACCTTGAATCGAAAATAGTTGTTGTGGTAGTAAATGTCCTTGAGGGCGGCGAGTACCTGTGGCTATCTCACTGTGTAAGTCCTCGCTGATTTGTCCTTCTATATTCACCAAACATAGGCCTAAAACCTGCTCAGTGTTGCGCACAATAAAAATCACTTGTGATGGGCTATCTAATAGTTGCCGCAAGTCATTCACGGTTGTTTGATAGTGAGCGAGTACTAAAAGAGAAAATGCTTGATGCAGCAGCTGTTCATTTTGTACTAGATCATGGCTTTTAAGTTGCTCAAAGGTGATATTGCTACTGCCACGTGCTATAGGGTATTGGCAATCTAAAGCAAATAAATGATTTATTTGCTTTTCAAGAGGGTCATTTTGTTGATAGCGAATAGGTTGTTGTAAGTGCTCGCAGATAAAGTCAGGTTGATTATCAGATAAGTACTGTTTAAAGCGAAGTGTATAACCTCGTCCATTACCCTCGTATCCGATTATGGTACTGGAAAATACGCAGCGTTTGGTTTTTTCAGCAATTGCAATTAATACTGGTACTGGAATGGCGGCTGCCTCATCGATAAGCAATACCTGATTTTCTATCTGTAATTTTAACAGTTGGTCAGGCGGCATAAAGTGCAGGTTTGCCAACTGCTTTTCATGACCTTTGTACTCTAAGCCAAGTTGTTGCGCTAAATGTTTAAAGCTATTTTTAACAGCACGGTATTGTAGCGCGCAAATAATGAAACTGTGCCCACTGAGGTGTGCTGCAAGCAATCCAAGAGAGGCGGATTTTCCTCTCCCTCGATCTGCACTTAATAAAGTTGGTTGTGGCTTTTTACACGTTAAGTTATTGGCAATTTTTTCGGTGATACTTTTTTGTTCATTATAATTTGCTTGAGACTGCTGTTTTATGCCATGAAGTGACAAAAATAAGCCATCACATTGCGATAGGTATGACACATTGAGTTGTCTTAGTAGTTTTTGCCAGCGTTGTAAAAAAGGGCTTTGACTGACACTAAAGCCATGAGAGCACCAAGTAGCCGCACTCGGGTCGAGCCAATTTGATAGTTGACTAAGCTCTGGCAAAATAAGTATCAGTAGCCCACCGGCTTTAACAGTACCGCTCAGAGCGGCCAGTTTATTAGGTTCAATGCCACTGTAGCCATCATAAATTGCCAGATCAAACTCTTGGCCAAGAATTTGGTGTAAATGCTCAGGCCAGCATGCATGCTCAAGTGCTGGATGTTTCGATAGCAACAAGCTGTCACTATCTGGTAAGTCAAATAATTCATTGAGCTGCTTGATGGCCCATTCATGCTCGCCGCACAATAATAATAGTTGGCGGTGCCGATTGCGGGCCAATTCAGTGAGTAATGGTGCTAATTTAGAGGCTTTGTAAACGGGCATATGCTGTTACCAACCACTTGCTGCCTACATCATCAAAGTTCACTTGGATCCGAGATTGTGCGCCACTGCCTTCATAGTTTAATACAGTACCTGCACCAAACTTGGCGTGCAAAACGCGTTCTCCAAGGTTGTAGCCACTGTCTTCAAAGGCTGCATGGGTTACCGAAGCACTAAATCGGCCACTGTTAACAGGTCGAGACACTTGGGTTTTGATGCGAATTTCTTCAATGCACTCTTCTGGTAATTCACGTAAAAATCGAGAAGGACTGTGGTGTTTTTCTTGCCCGTATAAGCGGCGACTTTCAGCGTGACTAATGTACAATTTATCCATAGCGCGTGTCATGCCGACGTAACATAAGCGACGCTCTTCTTCTAAGCGACCTGATTCTTCATGGCTTTGTTGCGAAGGGAACATGCCTTCTTCTACGCCAACCATGAAGACTAGCGGAAACTCCAAGCCTTTAGCTGAATGCAGCGTCATCATTTGTACAGCATCTTCATGCTCGTCAGCTTGCCCTTCACCAGATTCCAAAGAGGTGTAAGCTAAAAAGCCTTGTAAAGGAGAACTAAAATCTTCATCGATCGGAAGCTCATATTGACCACAGGCGCTGATTAACTCTTCTAAGTTTTCTACACGAGCACGGCCTTTTTCACCTTTTTCGGCTTGATACATGGCCATAAGCCCAGAGCCTTCGATGGTAGTTTTAGCTTGCTCTGAAAGCTCTAGTTCAGTAATTTTATCATCCAGCTGTTCAACCAATTCTATAAATCGTGCAATGGCGGTAGCGGCTCTCCCAGCAAGGTGTTTTTGCTCTAATACCGCTTTAGCCGCATACCACAATGGCATCGACTCATTTCGCGCACAATCACGAATGTGGCTGAGCGTTTTATCACCAATACCTCTGGCTGGGGTGTTGATCACGCGCTCAAATGCGGCATCATCTTGGCGATTGCTTATCAAGCGTAAATAAGCGAGGGCGTCTTTAATTTCTTGGCGTTCAAAGAAGCGCATCCCGCCATAGATGCGGTATTTTAAACCTTCTTGCAATAACGCTTCTTCTAAAACACGAGACTGTGCATTATTGCGATATAAAATGGCGCTATCTTGCAAAGCATTACCAGCATTAAGCCATGAGCGAATTTTACTCATGACAAAGCGTGATTCATCTAGCTCATTAAAGGCGGCATAAATCGAAATCGGCTCTCCTTGGTCGCCGTCCGTCCAAAGGCTTTTTCCCATGCGTTCAGCATTATTTTGAATAAGTGCATTGGATGCTTTTAAAATAATGGCTGTGGAGCGATAGTTTTGTTCTAGGCGAATAGTTTGTGCCGAAAAATCGTCTAAAAAGCATTTGATGTTTTCTACTTTTGCACCACGCCAACCATAAATACTTTGATCATCGTCGCCAACAATCATCATGTTATTTTCAGTGCCAGCTAATAGCTTTAGCCATTGGTATTGAATGCTATTGGTATCTTGAAACTCGTCGACCAACATATGTCTAAAGCGTTGTTGGTAGTGCCTGAGCAGAGTGGGTTGTTGGCATAGCAATTCATAACAACGTAATAGTATTTCAGCAAAGTCTACTAACCCTGCGCGATCACAGGCGTCTTGATAAGCGGTATAAACACGCAATAACAACTGTTCGTTTACATCGTATGCTTGAATATCTTTTGGTCTTTGTCCTTCATCCTTGCGGGCACTGATATACCAGGCAATTTGTTTGGCTGGCCATTTTTTTTCATCAATGTTCATTGCTTTTAATAAGCGGCGGATCATACGAACTTGGTCGTCACTGTCTAAAATTTGAAACGCTTCAGGTAGCTTAGCTTCACGGTGATGAGCGCGTAAAATGCGATGAGATAAACCATGGAATGTACCAATCCACATACCACCAACGGGTGAGCGCAGTGTTTCTTCTACCCGTGTACGCATTTCTTTAGCTGCTTTATTGGTAAAGGTAACAGCAAAAATACTATAAGCTGAGGCGTGTTCAACCTGCATTAACCAAGCTATGCGGTGTACAAGTACACGAGTTTTACCTGAACCGGCACCGGCAAGGACCAACATATTACTCAGTGGCGCTGCCACTGCTTCACGTTGTTTTTCGTTCAAGCCATCGATTAATTCAGAAACGTCCATTGCCGCGCCTATATATGTTAATTGAGCGCAAAGTATACCTGTGTTAGGGGGGGGTTGCCCAGTTCAGCACATGAAAAACTATTGTGGTAATCACTATCTTTTTGAATTTTAAATAAAAAACTTACCTTTGATGCTGTATGAATAACCAGTTATTCTTTATCTAATACAGATTTGAGTCTATTTTGCATTTCTTGTACTAACAGATCCGGTTGGAATTTTGATAAAAAGGCATCACAGCCCACTTTTTTTACCATGGCTTGGTTAAAGCTACCACTGAGGGATGTATTTAAAATAACGTATAAGTTTTTTAAACGACTATCGTTACGAATTTCGTAGGTGAGCCGGTAACCATCCATTGCGGGCATTTCGGCATCTGTGATCACAGCCAGTAGCTCTTTATTAACATCAATACCTTCATCGGCCCAGTGTTTTAATACGTTCAAGGCTTCTTGACCATCGGTGGCAGGAATAATTTCAATGCCTAACTGTGCCAGCGTGTCTGACACTTGACGGCGTGCAGTTGGCGAGTCATCGGCATGGAGAATTTTACGACCTTGGAACTCATTAATAATCTCCTTATCTAAAATTCCTTCAGGTATGATGACATCATAAGACACTATTTCGGCTAATACTTTTTCAACATCAATGATCTCCACAATGTGTTCAACCCCATCACGTTTAATTTTTGTTAGGGCTGTTAGATAGTGGTTTTTCCCCACCGAACTGGGCGTGGGCATAATGTCTTGCCATGTGGTGTTTACGATTTGATCTACTTTACCAACAAGAAATGCTTGTATTGTACGGTTATATTCGGTGATCACTAAGTTGCTATCAGTATCTTGACCACAATCAGGCATACAAATCGCTTTACGAAGGTCAATGACAGGGATGGACTCTCCACGAATGGTTGTTACACCACATACTTTAGGGTGAGCATTGGGCATTATATTAAGATGCGGCAGTTTAACGACTTCTTTTACTTTAAAGACGTTGAGTGCAAAGAAATGGCGACTATGCAGATGAAACAGCAAAAGCTCTAGACGGTTTTCACCTACCAGTTGCGTTCTTTGATCTACAGATGCTAATAAGCCAGCCATACCACATCCAATTTTTTCTTTAATATAGATAAGACTATATCAAAGAAATTAACCATGCGCATAGTCAAGTACAATAGAATTCGTAGCTTGGATCTTAAGAAAGCTTGCAGGTGATCTATCAAAATGAGAACTTATGTGTTCAAATTTTAGCGAGAATACTTCTTTAGATGTCAATAGAAGTTGGCGCTATCATATGGGATAAGTTATTGACATATCACAGTGCAAAATCGTACTTAGGTAATAATTATAGGGATCTTAGGCAGTTGCCATACTTAGAGAGTACTCATTCTTTTCTGGATGGACTTTAGTTTGCCTATTTCCTTTGTAAATTAAACATTTATAATTCTTATTTAGAGGAACTCTAGGGCGTGTTTATTTTTGCTGTGTGTTTTGCCATAGTGAGTTTACGGTTTAGGTAAGATAGTGCTGTAATCAGGAATACGGAGACTTTAGTGCATATATTCAAGCGGTTGGTAGTCATTTTTCGCGCACATGTAGATCAAGCTAGCTGGCAGCTTTTAAGTACAGTGACTGTGTGCCATTTAATACTGGTTTGGGTGTTACTTTTTTGCGCTGGGGAATTAGCGCTTATAGAACCAAACACATTTATCTATTACTATATAGTCACCACATCAACGGTAGGGTATGGTGATTTTAGTGCAACCACAGATTTTGGCCGCTGGGTTGTCGCGCTAGTACAAATTCCATTTGGGCTTGCGTTGTTTGGTGTACTATTAGGTAAAGCAGGCCAATTTATGACATTTTGGATAAGAAGATCAATGACTGGCGATAAAGATTTTTACCACCTTCGTAACCATATAATTATTTTTGGTTGGCACCCCACAAGAACAAAGAAGATGATTGACTACATTTTAGCCGATGCTAAAAGGCAAGATAGACGCATTGTGTTGGCTGTGGTTGATGAAATTGAACATCCATTATTGAGCTACTCACAAGTTGATTTTGCGAAGTTAGCAAGCTTTACGGATGATGATGAATTAGCACGCATCAGTACAAGCTATGCAGATAAAATCATTATTGATGGGCAAGATGATAACCAAACATTCACGGCCGCTTTAAAGCTCAGCCCTATGGTAAAGAAAAATGCACATATCAGTGCTCAATTTGTAGATGAGAGCAAAGTCAATTTGCTGCGAGCACATTGTCAAAACGTTGAATGCTCTTCGAGTAAATCAGCGGAGATTCTGGTCAGAGCGATGCAAGACCCCGGTTCAAGCCGAGTACAAGAAGAGCTGTTATCGACTTTATATGGTGACACGCAATTTAGTTTGCAGCTTCCGGCGAACCTTAAAACATGTCAATTTGGTGCCTTGTTTCATTACTTTAAAGAAAAGCATGATGCTATCTTACTGGGTATCGCCCATGATTTAAGCGCACAAAATATGGACTTGAACCCGCCATTAGATTATCCAGTTAATGCAGGAGATATTTTACATTATATTGCTGCTGAGCGTGTGTTGCCTGACGAAGTAGCTTGGCAAAAGTTAATATGAGCGAGCTGATCTTATTATGTTTTGCTGTCTGTGCGTATTTGATACCGGTAGGGGTTATTGTTGGTAGTAAGCGTACGAAAGGGCATGAGAAAAACGGCTGGTTAATCGCCTCTTTGGTGTTTTCATGGCTCACATTGTTATTGTACTTTTCTATTGTACCAAAAGAAGGAATACAGTCAGAAAAGTCTAAAAAGGGTAAGGCACACACAGATCGTTAACTTGGGTTGAGTAATCGCCATTCATTTTCGGTGACGGGCATAATAGATAATCTACTCGCTTTTTTTAAAGCCAGCTCTGTAATACGAGGGTCTGCTTTAATGTTGGCTAATGAAATGGGCCGCAAGTGCTGTACATACTCTAATGTGACGCCATACCACCTTGGATTCTGAATACTTGCTTTGCTGTCGAAATAATCACTTTTATTATTGAATTGATAGGGATCCGGTTGTGCGGCCGTAATTACTTTGCCGATACCAACAATAGCAGGTACTTTACAGCTTGAATGGTATATAAATACGAGATCATTGAGCTTAACGTTGTCACGTAAAAAATTACGCGCTTGATAGTTTCTTATACCTTCCCAGAATGTTCCCTGTTTTCCAGCCACTTTTAAATCATCGATAGAAAATGTATCGGGCTCTGTTTTGAATAACCAATATGCCATATGCTGTCCGTTCTGTTCATTTTGTGTTGATAATATAAAAATAATCATTTAGCTCAGCAACCTAGATTATTTTCTCAGTCGGTTAAGTTAGGGTGACTCACTTTACTGACTATTATACTATGATTATTGAATTAAACTGATGAAATAAGGGGTCCCGATGAGTCAGGTTCTTACCGATCTATTATCGCTTTTAAAACTTGAAGAAATAGAGCAGGGTATTTACAGAGGGCAAAGCCAAGATTTAGGATTTCCACAAGTCTTTGGTGGGCAGGTAATGGGACAGGCACTTTCTGCTGCAAAATATACCTTACCAGAAGGTCGCTATGTGAACTCACTACACTCATATTTTTTACGTCCAGGTGATGCTAAAAAGCCGATTGTCTATGATGTGGAAGTGATCCGAGATGGCCGCAGTTTTAGTACTCGTCGTGTACGCGCTATTCAGTATGGTAAACCCATTTTTTATATGACAGCCTCGTTTCAAGGAGATGAACCAGGGTTGTCACATCAAAGTACCATGCCGAATGTTCCAGGGCCGGAGGAATTAAAGTCTTCGATTGATTTTTATCGAGAAAACAAGGCTTTGATCCCCGAAACATTACGTAATAAATTTACCTGCGATATGCCGCTTGAGACACGCCCCGTCGAATTTCAAAACCCATTCCAGCCCGATATCACAGAGCCTCAACGCCATGTGTGGTTTAAAACCAACGGCCCTTTACCAGATGATCGGCGTATTCATAACTACTTGCTGGCTTATGCATCTGACTTTGAGTTTTTACCCACTGCATTACAACCACATGGCTTATCATTTATGCATCCGAGCATGCAGGTGGCGACTATAGATCATGCCATGTGGTTTCATCGACCGTTTAGAATGGATGAGTGGATTTTATATAGTGTAGATAGCCCAAGTGCTTCAAATGGTAGAGGTTTGGTGCGAGGACAGTTTTTCAATCGCGATGGCGAATTGGTCGCTTCAACGATTCAAGAAGGGGTAATGCGTCAGCGCAGTTAATCAAGTTAGTTAACCTCAGATTTGGATAAGGGTTTTGGAATAGAAAATATTTTGTAAACAAACTTACGTACAATCCAATGATGATATTTTGTTCAATATCAAGGCGCTTTCATTTGTAATAGCGGGCTATTACAAATGAAAGCAACGCCGAGAGTGAGAAAAGTAGCTTTATTGGGCAAATTCGCTTATCCAGAGCTGAGGTTAGTTAGCCGCCCAATTCAATGAGGCGGCCACTATTGTAAGGCTCTCTAAAACTACATCGTATCCTGTATCGATTGAGAAATACTTGCAGGTAATAATTCATTGAGATGATATTGTAGGCCTTCTAGCTTCTTTTGTGCTTGAATGCACTGCTGCTCATCTATTTCAATAAAGCCCTGTTCTTTTAAGCTGCTGATAAAGGCCACCAATACTTTTTTATCAAAAAATTCAGGGCTTTTGATACCATGTAATGTACCGAGTCGGTTTGCTATCACATCTGTTTCAGACTCTAGTGCTTTTCTGGTAATACCTTGCTTTCTAAAAATTAAACTTGAAGTGATCGCATAACGCTCTAGGGTTAACTGGCTAACTTTACCTAGCATCTCTAGTTGTGCTAATGCGTTATTGTCTTTGATCACATGGGCTATTTGGCCATCGAATTCAATGAGCCCTTGCTGAGCAAAGCACGTCAGAATTTGTGATATGTAATTGTTGTGCATTGGCGTAAGGAACCACTCCTTTGCAAAAAGTGGGTAGAGTATTTCAAAGAGTTTATAACACTCCTCTACTGATACGCTAAAACGATTAAATAGTTGTTGTGCAATAACGCTCGGTACAGCAAATAGATGCACGATGTTATTGCGATAGTAATTAAAGAGTGTGCGCTCTTTGTCTTTTATGGCGATGATTTCACCTAACTCATCTGCCAGTACATCTAGCTTATTGAGCTTTAATGCATGGCTGAGCAATTGTTCAGCTGTCTCTTCTGGCACAGTGATTTGTTCATTATATTTGGCGTCGCGTTGTAGTGTTAAATAAAAAGATAATTGTTCTAATAACTTACGTTTACTGAGTGCAAATTGACTATTGCTCAACAAAATAGTAGCAAGTAAGTTAATTGCATTAAGTGCGGCAGTGCTATTGATGTTAGTCATTACCTTATCAGCTAGTTTTGCAACTTGGGTATTAAGCCATTGAGGTTTTTGAATATCGGTGGGGTGAATGGCGTCTCGCCAATTGCTTTGATGCTCGTTTAGATATTGATTTACATGGATAGGTTCACCAAAATTTAAGTAACCTCGACCATAGTTTTTCAAGTTTTTTATCGCTTTGAACACAGCAAAGATGGATTCGTTCTTTTTATGATTGCCTGCAAGCTCTTTTAAGTAAGTATTGATCTCCATAACATGTTCATAACCAATATATACAGGCACTATTGAAATGGGGCGGTCAATACCACGCAACATTGATTGTAGTGTCATTGCTAACATACCCGTTTTAGGGGGAAGCAATCTACCTGTTCTGCTGCGTCCACCTTCGGTATAAAATTTAACGGAATAGCCTTTGATAAATAATTGACTTAAATATTCTTTAAAAACAGCGGAGTAAAGCTTGTTACCAGCAAATGAACGACGAATGAAAAATGCACCTGAGCGACGAAAAATACCGCCTGCAGGGAAAAAGTTAAGGTTAACGCCCGCTGCGATATGTGGAGGAACGAGCCCTTGGTGATAAATTACATACGTAAGTAGTAAGTAATCCATATGACTTCGGTGGCAAGGTACGTAAATTATCTCGTGTCCTTTATCAGCTAGTTGGTGCACGCGCTGAGCGTATTTTACTTCGATACCATTATAGAGTTTCGTCCATAACCAAGTGAGCACGCGATCTGCAACACGGACCATCGCATCAGAGTAGTTTGCAGCTATTTCGTCAAGTAAATCTTGTGCGTTGAGCCGTGCTTCTTCATAAGTTAAACCTTTACTTTTTGCTTCATCTGCAATGGCTTTTTTAATTGCAGGCGCGGCGAGTAAGGAGCTAAATAATTGCTCTCGAGAAGGTAGTTTTGGACCAGTAGCTGCCAGTTTTTGACGGCGAAAATGTACTCGCGCAACTCTTACTAGCTTATGTGGTAACTCAGTGACATCCGATTTGTCATTGATCAACTGATTAAGTTCAATAGGTTGACTAAAGCGCACTAAGTTATCTCGGCCAGATAGCAGCACTACAAAAAACTTACGTAACCAGCTTGGAGTGAGAGAGTGGGAGAATAATGTGCCAATACCGGGTTTTTCTTTTCCGGGGTTTCGGCCCCATAATATAGTAACTGGGATGATCTGAGCTTGCGTATTAGGTTCACTATTTAGGGCTGTAAAAATAGCTTTGCCTGTTGTGAGCGCATTACTTGGCTTGGCGACTTTTGCAAATAAAGGTGTTGGATTTTGTAAACCGATAAAACGATCAATATCATTCCCAGCTAAATTTTGTGGTTTAGTTGCTCTGGGCAAACCAAGCTTTTTACATATCGCATCTAATGCAGCAAGGTCTGCTCGTGAGTTTAGTCGTGCGACATAAAAAGTGGGTAACTCTGGATTAAGATTAAACTGCGCGATTGGGTTGTCTGGCAGTAATTTTGTTTTTACTAATAATAGATTTGCCCATTGGGCGAGTAGATTTAAGACTCGAGAAATTATTCTCATGACAACACCACATTTAAAATTTTGCAATAGCATACCAAGCTTTAATTGGACTGACCATTTATAGGCGCTTTAGCTAAGTATCATGGGTTAAAAAGCAATCAAGGTGTAATTATACAGCGCATTAAAATAACTTAGCATTAGTTGTTGCATTTATCACCAATATCATTATAATGTGCGGACTTTCTTGTTACATAGTAGTAAGAAAGATAAATATAGGGTTTGGATTTCAAGCCCACAAACAGGAATTCCGATTTGGAATTCAATGGTAGAAATAAGAAAGCAACCAGCGATTTAATATTTTATTTCGTTCTGGCGGTTTTTTTATGCTCTTTTTAAATGCTCTTTTAATTGAGGTTTAAGAATGTCAAATCAACGCATTCGTATTCGCCTAAAAGCTTTTGACCACCGTTTGATTGACCAATCAACGGCGGAAATCGTGGAAACTGCGAAACGCACTGGCGCACAAGTACGTGGTCCAATTCCACTACCTACACGCTTTGAACGTTTTACTGTACTTACATCACCGCACGTAAATAAAGACGCGCGTGATCAGTACGAAATCCGCACCCACAAACGTCTGATCGACATCGTAGAACCAACAGATAAGACTGTAGACGCTCTAATGCGCCTAGACCTTGCTGCTGGTGTTGATGTTCAAATCAGCCTGGGTTAATCGGAAGATTAGAGAGGTTTTAGGAAAATGGCATTAGGTCTAGTCGGTCGTAAAGTGGGTATGACACGTATCTTCACTGAAGATGGTGTATCTATCCCTGTGACAGTTATCGAAGCGACGCCAAACCGTGTTACTCAGATTAAATCTGACGCAACAGACGGTTATGAAGCGCTTCAAGTTACTGCAGGCGAGAAAAAAGCAAGCCGTGTAAACAAAGCAGCAGCGGGTCACTTCGCTAAAGCTGGTGTTGAAGCGGGTCGTGGCCTGTGGGAATTCCGCCTAAATGGTGGTGAAGGCGATTTTGAAGTAGGTACTGAGCTTACAGTTGAATTATTCAACGACGTAAACAAAGTAGACGTTACAGGTACTTCAAAAGGTAAAGGTTTCCAAGGTGGTGTTAAGCGCTGGAACTTCAGCATGCAAGACGCAACACACGGTAACTCTTTGTCTCACCGTGCTCCTGGTTCAATCGGTCAAAACCAATCACCTGGTAAGGTGTTTAAAGGTAAGAAAATGGCTGGTCAAATGGGTAATGTGCAAACAACTACTCAGAACCTAGAATTAGTACGTGTTGACGCTGAGCGTAACCTGCTTTTAGTTAAGGGTGCAGTACCTGGAGCTATCGGCGGTGACGTGGTCGTTAAACCAGCTGTTAAAGCATAAGTCCTGGAGATTTAGTGATGGAATTAGCAATTAAAGGCGCTGGCGCGCTTGAAGTTTCCGAAGCTACTTTTGGACGTGAGTTTAACGAAGCATTAGTACATCAAGTAGTTGTTGCTTATGCAGCAGGTGCTCGTCAAGGTACTCGTGCTCAGAAGACACGTTCTGAAGTAAGAGGCGGTGGTAAAAAACCATTCGCTCAAAAAGGTACTGGCCGTGCTCGTGCTGGTACAATCCGCAGCCCAATATGGCGCAGCGGTGGTGTGACTTTTGCAGCTAAGCCGCAAGATCACAGCCAAAAAGTTAACCGTAAGATGTATCGCGGTGCGATTAAGAGCATCTTGTCTGAGCTTGTTCGTCAAGAGCGTTTAGTAGTTGTTGAAAACTTCGGTTTAGAAGCACCTAAAACTAAAGAGCTTGTTGGTAAACTTAAAGAGCTTGAGCTTAAAGACGTGTTAATCGTGACTGAAGAAGTAGATGAGAATCTATTCCTTTCTGCACGTAACCTTTATAAGGTTGACACTCGTGATGTAGCTGGCATTGACCCAGTAAGCCTAATCGCTTTCGATAAGGTACTTATTACTGCAGGTGCTGTTAAGCAACTTGAGGAGGCGCTAGCATGATCCGTGAAGAACGTCTTTTAAAAGTAATTCTTGCTCCACACATCTCTGAAAAAAGTACTATTGCTGCTGAAGATAACAACACGATTGTTTTCAAAGTAGCAAAAGATGCAACTAAAGCTGAAGTTAAAGCGGCAGTTGAGAAGCTTTTTGAAGTAGAAGTAACTGGTGTTCGCACTCTAAATGTTAAGGGTAAAACAAAACGTACTGGCATGCGTTTCGGTCGTCGTTCAGACTGGAAAAAAGCCTACGTTACTCTTAAAGAAGGTAGCGAGCTAGACTTTGTCGGCGGCGCCGAGTAATAAGGGGAGTTAGAATTATGGCACTTCAAAAGTGTAAACCAACTTCTGCGGGTCGTCGTCACGTCGTTAAAGTGGTTAACCCTGATCTACATAAGGGTAAGCCATACGCTCCGCTTTTAGAGAAAAACTCTAAGTCAGGTGGTCGTAACAACAACGGTCGTATCACGGTTCGTCATATCGGTGGTGGTCATAAGCAACACTACCGTTTAATTGACTTTAAACGTACTAAAGATGGCATTCCAGCCACTGTTGAGCGTTTAGAGTACGATCCAAACCGTAGCGCAAACATCGCTCTTGTATTATATGCAGACGGTGAGCGTCGTTACATCATTGCACCTAAAGGCCTTAAAGCCGGTGATCAAATCCAGTCTGGTGTTGATGCACCAATTAAAGCTGGTAACACATTGCCGATGCGTAACATGCCTGTAGGTTCGACTGTACACAACGTTGAATTAAAACCAGGTAAAGGTGCTCAAATCGCACGTTCTGCTGGTGCATACGTTCAAATCCTAGCACGTGAAGGTCAATATGTGACTCTACGTCTTCGTTCAGGCGAAGTTCGTAAAGTTGAATCTGACTGTCGCGCTACCTTAGGTGAAGTAGGCAATGCTGAGCATATGCTTCGTTCACTAGGTAAAGCTGGTGCTACTCGCTGGCGTGGTATTCGTCCGACTGTTCGTGGTGTTGCCATGAACCCGGTTGATCACCCACACGGTGGTGGTGAAGGTCGTACTTCTGGTGGTCGTCACCCTGTGTCTCCATGGGGCAAGCCTACCAAAGGTGCTAAAACGCGCAAGAACAAGCGTACAGATAAATTAATTGTACGTCGTCGTACTAAGTAATAGTTGAGGAATTGCCATGCCACGTTCTCTCAAGAAGGGTCCATTCATAGACCTACACTTGCTGAAGAAGGTAGAGAAGGCGTTGGAAAGCGGTGACAAGAAGCCTATAAAGACTTGGAGCCGTCGTTCAATGATCATCCCTAATATGATCGGATTGACCATCGCAGTCCATAATGGTCGTCAGCACGTCCCTGTATTTGTTTCGGACGAAATGATCGGTCACAAACTAGGTGAATTTGCACCTACACGTACTTACCGCGGCCACGCTGCGGATAAGAAAGCTAAAAAGCGTTAATCGGAGGGTATGATGGAAGCATTAGCTAAACACAAATTCGCCTCTGGTTCGGCGCAAAAAGCACGTCTAGTAGCTGATCAGATCCGCGGACTACCGGTAGATCGCGCACTAGAAATCCTGGCGTACAGCCCAAAGAAAGCGGCTGTATTAGTTAAAAAAGTACTTGAGTCTGCTATTGCTAACGCAGAGCATAACGAAGGTGCTGACATTGATGAGCTACGTGTAGCTACGGTTTTTGTGGACGATGGTCCTACAATGAAACGTATCATGCCACGTGCTAAAGGACGCGCAGACCGCATCCTTAAGCGTACAAGCCACATCACTGTTGTGGTTTCAGATAGCTAGGAGATATAAGTAATGGGACAAAAAGTTCATCCTACTGGTATTCGCCTAGGTATCTCTAAACCTTGGGTTTCTACCTGGTACGCGAGTACAAAAGATTTCTCTGCACAGCTTTTTGGCGATCACAAAGTGCGTCAATTCCTTACTAAGGAATTGAAAGCAGCTTCTGTGTCTAAAATCGTTATCGAGCGTCCAGCTAAATCAATCCGTGTAACAATTCACACAGCTCGTCCTGGTGTTGTTATCGGTAAAAAAGGCGAAGACGTAGAAAAGCTTCGTCAAGCTGTAACAAAGATTGCGGGTGTACCTGCTCAGATCAACATTTCTGAAGTACGTAAACCAGAGCTTGATGCACAATTAGTTGCAGACGGCATCGCATCTCAGCTTGAGCGTCGTGTTATGTTCCGTCGCGCTATGAAGCGTTCGGTACAAAATGCAATGCGCATTGGTGCTAAAGGTATCAAAGTTGAAGTAAGCGGTCGTCTTGGCGGCGCTGAAATCGCACGTTCTGAATGGTATCGTGAAGGTCGTGTACCTCTACATACTTTACGTGCAGATATCGATTATGCAACTTCTGAAGCGTTAACCACTTACGGTATCATTGGTGTTAAAGTTTGGATCTTCAAAGGCGAAGTAATTGGTGGTTTACCACTAGTTCAAGAGCAAGAGAAGCCATCTAAGCGTGCGCCGAAGAAAGCCAAAAAAAGTGCTAAGTAAGAGGTAGCGATAATGTTACAGCCAAAACGTACAAAATTCCGTAAAGTGCATAAAGGCCGCAACCGTGGTCTTGCTAACAACGGTAACAAAGTAAGCTTCGGTTCTTTCGGCTTGAAAGCTACAGGTCGTGGCCGTATGACTGCTCGTCAAATCGAAGCAGCTCGTCGTGCTATGACACGTCACGTAAAGCGTCAAGGTAAAATCTGGATCCGTGTATTCCCAGATAAGCCAATCACTGAAAAGCCGCTTGAAGTTCGTATGGGTAAAGGTAAAGGCTCTGTTGAGTACTGGGTTGCTGAAATCCAGCCAGGCAAAGTACTTTATGAGATGGAAGGTGTTTCTGAAGAGCTTGCTCGTGAAGCATTCAACCTTGCTGCTCGTAAATTACCTTTCAAAACAACATTTGTAACTCGGACGGTAATGTGATGAAAGCTAGCGAACTGAAAGACAAAAGCGTAGAAGAGCTAAATGCTGAACTTCTTGAGCTACTACGTGAGCAGTTCAACCTGCGCATGCAAGTAAGCACAGGTCAGCTAGCTCAAACTCACGAGCTGAAAAAAGTACGTCGCAGTATTGCGCGTGTTAAAACGGTTATCAACCAGAAGGCAGGTGCATAATGAGCGATAAGATCCGTACTCTTCAAGGTCGTGTACTAAGCGACAAGATGGACAAATCTAT
Source organism: Pseudoalteromonas sp. SANK 73390 (assembly GCF_054966645.1). NCBI lineage: Bacteria > Pseudomonadati > Pseudomonadota > Gammaproteobacteria > Alteromonadales > Pseudoalteromonadaceae > Pseudoalteromonas > Pseudoalteromonas sp. SANK 73390. Next base: position 41,622 of record NZ_ARPN01000128.1, on the reverse strand, counting down.
CGTTGTTGCTATCGAACGTCAGGTTAAACACCCGATCTACGGTAAATTCATCAAGCGTACAACTAAGTTGCACGCTCATGATGAAAGCAACACAGCTAAAGCAGGCGATACAGTTACTATTAGTGAATGTGCGCCAATTTCTAAGAATAAATCTTGGACTTTAGTTGATGTGATTTCACGTCCTAAGCAAGCTTAATTTTAGTTTTATACTAATTTAAACTTTGTTTTAAAAAAGCCCTGACCTTTGGTTGGGGCTTTTTGTGTTTGGGACGTTTATCTTATCAGTATAAACACATATGCACTTGCACCATGGTTACAGCAGATGATTTTATAAACCATTGATTTGTCATCAGGTGCTGTATCTACCTAGTAATACTATTACATTAATTGTATCAATCAAATTGACCAATTTTATCTAGTCTCTCAAACATAAGTTCTTTACCTTCTAACTTTCAGTGATGAATGTATTCCAGGTTATTCTATATGAGTAATTTTTAACGCAGTTAATGGGTCATTTAGCTCGCTAGAATGATCAATGTGTTAATAAATTAGTATAAACATCCTGTTGGATAAAAAAACAACAGCAAGCCGTTTTAGATTTTACGAGAAATCGAAGTAACGGATTGAGTTATAATAGGAACTCAGCTATGGTTGAACCATCAAAAAATAAATTTATAGTGAGTTAATCCTCAGGTTCATTAGCTATTTTCATTAAAGCAGCAGCAATCTAGTACTTATTTCAAAACAGTCACAGAAGGAATATAACCATGAAGGATATGGTAGTAAAATCGACAGTCGCAACAATTCAAAGCGGTGCGGCTAAAGCCGATGGTAAATTTTGGATAACTGAAAATGATATTAACTTTGAACCTTTCAATAAAGGTTTTGGACTAGGACCTTATAAATTTGATAGGAGTGCGCTGTCTAAGGTTGATAAATGTGTTGGCAAAGGGGCGGGGCTTCTTCCTATAACAACCGATGCAATTGAAATTTCATTAAATGATGGTAACACTTATCAATTTATTATCTCTAATTCTGATGAATGGGTAACTTTACTGAGTTAATAATTAGCTAATCGGATAGCTGGAGGTCGTTAACCTCCAGCCCCACGCCACCGAACATGCGCTTTTTAATAGCTGGAAGTGCAATGGGCTTTGAGTTTTTACCAACTAGAGTCTAGCAATCGCAGAGAGTCCATATACGGTATTATTTAAACTTATAGTGCCTATAAAATCAAATACGCTTATCAGGCACCAAAAGCCATTTTTATGCTTTAGGTTGATACAGCTGCCTTTTTTTGTCAAAGCGAAGAGCTAAAAGTATTCTTAGAAGAGTCAATAATATTGTAGGCTCTAGTAGTCAGTACTAAAGCCTTATTAATAGAAGAGTTACTCTTCGTCAATAATGGGCACTTCTAAGCCCATACCTTCCATAATTTTACGTACTTCTTCAGGCACTTTTTCTGGGTTATCTTTGCGTAAGTCTTCATCACTCGGCAGTGGTTGGCCAGTAAATGCATGCAAAAAAGCCTCACATAATAGCTCACTATTGGTTGCGTGTCGTAAGTTATTAACTTGGCGGCGCGTACGTTCATCAGTGAGTACTTTTAGCACGTTTAGCGGGATAGAAACGGTAATTTTTTTTACTTGTTCAGATTTTTTACCATGTTCAGCATAAGGGTGAATATACTCACCATTCCATTTAGCCATAATGTTTTTGTTGCCTCAGTGTTGGGAATGCTAATAAGACTGAATTCGTAAACTTAACATGTGAACTCCATGATATAAACTAACCTTGATAAGTGTACCGATGATAGTTTATTCAAAAATGCAGTTTTATTAGCAATACAATTAAATTAAGTGGCGAAATTTTATCGGTTTAAAAAAGATAGTCAAATACTAGTTGATTAGCCATATAGAAGTATAAATGCTTTGACTTCTACTTTTTAATCATCTAACCTTTTAGACGTCTAAACATCCAATTATCTAGGTGATGATATGAGCCAAAGTAAAAAGTCGACCATAGCAGTACGTTACGGTATTGAAGCCGATAAGCATCATGGTGCAGTTGTACCGCCTCTTTATTTATCAACAACGTATTCGTTTGCTGATTTTGATACTAAGCGTGCATATGATTATGGTCGCAGTGGCAATCCAAACCGCGATACGTTAGCTCAAACTCTTGCACAACTAGAAGGAGGTGCTAGGGGTATTATCACTGCAACAGGTATGTCAGCAGTGCATTTGGTAACACAATTACTAAATTATGACGACACTTTAGTCATACCGCATGATTGTTATGGTGGAAGCTATCGTTTATTCACGTCTTTGCAAAAGCGAGGGCTATTAAAGTTAGTTGTGTTGGATCTCACACAAAAACAAAGTTATGAGAAAATTCTAACAATAAAGCCTAAGTTAGTTTGGATAGAAACCCCAAGTAACCCTATTTTAAGATTGACTGATATCGCTGCTGTTGCAAATGCAGCAAAAGAAGTCGGGGCCTTGGTTGCCGCTGACAATACATTTTTATCACCTGCGCTGCAAAACCCCATTAAGTTTGGTGTAGATATTGTTGTGCATTCTACTACCAAATATATTAATGGTCATTCTGATGTTGTCGGTGGAGCTGTGATAGCTAATACAGCCGAGCTTGGTGAAGAGTTAGCATGGTGGGCAAATAATATAGGTATTACAGGCGCGCCATTTGATAGCTACTTAACCCTGCGAGGCTTACGAACATTAAATGTGCGTTTGAAGCAGCATCAAGAGAATGCGCTAATAGTTGCTCAATATCTTGAACAGTCGCCTTATGTGAGCCAAGTTTATTATCCCGGTTTAGAGTCTCATCCACAGCATGCGCTTGCTAAGCAACAGCAAGAAGGTTTTGGCGGTATGGTAAGCTTTGATATCAAAGGTGGCTTAAAAGACTCAGCAGCGTTTCTGACGAACCTTAAGCAGTTTTCATTGGCTGAATCGTTAGGCGGGGTGGAGAGTTTAATTTGCCATCCAGCAACAATGACCCATGCTGGGATGGAACCCCAAGCCCGCCTTGATGCGGGCGTAGGCGATACTTTGATACGCATTTCTGTTGGTATTGAAGATGTGCAAGACTTATTAGATGATTTGGAGCAATCATTTAAAAAAGTGCAACAGGGTAATGCAAATGCCTCAGATGATGCAAAATCTTTTAAATTAACGCCGGCTCATACGGCTTTGTGGTAAAACAATGGCAAAAGTAGTACATAAATTTGGTGGTTCAAGTTTAAGCAGTGCTGAGCGTTATCAAGCAGTGGCACAAATTGTATTGAGTCATTGTCGAGCAGGTGATTGTGTAGTGGTATCGGCTGCGGGTAAAACGACGAATACTTTGGTAAAGTTATGGCAAAGCTATCAGCAAGATGACAACCAAGGCTTTAGTGATATTCTTTTACAATTAGAAAATCATCAAGCTGAGCTTATTAAAGCGTTGTTTCAAGCGCAGCCGCAGCGTGAATTATTATCGCAATTAGATACTGAGCTACAAGTAATTACATTACATGCAAAGCAAAAAACCTTACATGAAGCGACTTTGCTCGCACATGGAGAATTGTGGTCAGCACGCATTTTAGGTTGTTACCTGACTCAATTAGGGTTGGCTGCAAGGCATGTAGATGCAAGGTGTTTGTTTACTTTGCATCAAGGCCAACTTTTACACCAACAAAATAAACGCTCGTGTGCCGAGCAATTATCTGAGCGTGTTTTATATGTGGTTACTGGTTTTATTGCTAGTGATGTAGCAAACAGTACCGTTACATTGGGGCGCAATGGCAGTGATTATAGTGCTACTTTGTTGGCAAATTATATAGATGCCAGCGCTGTGTCTATTTGGACTGATACTCAAGGTGTTTTTAGTACCGACCCTCGTAAAGTCGCAAGTGCTATCAAATACCCAAAAATATGTAGAGCACAAGCTCATTTACTTGCACGTTTAGGTAACCCAGTTCTTCATGCAAAAACGTTATCACCACTTAAAAATACTAACATTAAGCTCCAAGTTCGTAGTAGTTTTGACGTGGAAGCAAATCCGACTGAAATAGTTAAAGAAGGGTATAGTAAAGCAAAGCGTTTCATTACCACGTTTGATGATTTAGATTTAATTCGTGTTGACGCATTGGTGCAAGGCGAAGTTAGTGAGTTAAATCAATTAATTCAGCACAGTATTCATCATTTTGTTGCACAAGGTGAGGCTTACCTTTTGATCCCCGCACAAAGTACGCATCGCGTGCTAAAAGTTTTATCTGGACGCGCAAATATCGTTGAAAGCGCTCTTCAAGGATTTGCCATTGTTGCTTCATCTGCAGACATTGCTCAGCTGCAAACACAGGCCGCACAGCTGCTCAATGAGCAAAATGTGGTGGTACGCTTTAATCATCAAGATAAAGAATATGCGCTGTTTTTAACTGATCAGGCGATTGATAGCGATGTATTGGCTATTTTGCATGATCAGTTAGTCAGTAAAGATCGAGAACTGGCGGTAGTCATTGCTGGTTTAGGCAATGTTGGTGAAGTGTTTGTACAGCAGTGTCAGCATCAGGTAGCACGCTTGCAGCAACAATTTGATGTTAAAGTAGTTGCTTTAGTACGGTCTAAAAAAATGTTGTTTTCTGCTAACGGTATTGCTTTAAATACATGGCAGCAACAGTGGGAAAATGAGTCGAATACGTACAGTAATGAAGAGTTAATAGAGCGGATCGGTGAACTTGATTATGAGCATAAAGTCGTAATAGACATTACTGCAAGCGAAGCATTCAGTGATTTATATCCTCAGCTTATAAACCAAGATTGCCACTTGATAAGTGCAAATAAGTACGCAGGTACGGCGCAAAGTGCATGGTATCAACAGCTGTGCGAGCAATTATCCGAGCGAAACTTATATTGGCGCTATAACACCAGTGTTGGCGCAGGTTTACCAATCAATTTTGCATTGGCTGATTTACAATATAGTGGTGATAGAATTACGCATATTGATGGGGTGTTTTCTGGTACGCTATCATGGCTGTGTAGTAGCTTTGATGGAAGTCAAACGTTCTCAAGTTTGGTGTTAGAAGCTCAGAAAATGGGTTATACGGAACCAGATCCCAGAGAAGACTTGTCTGGACGAGATATGCAGCGTAAATTGTTGATTTTAGCCCGTGACATCGGACTGACATTAGACTTGGCAGATATTGAACTAGAGCCTTTAATGCCACAAGAGCTAGCACAGGGGAGTTGGGGTGAGTTCCTTACTCGTCGTGAAGAACTTGATGTATTTTATGAGCAGCAGTACCAAAGTGCATTGGCACAAGAAAAGGTGCTACGTTATACAGGCTCATTACATGTTTTAGAGTCAGGTAAGGTAAAAGCCAAAGTAGGTATTGCCTTTGTTGATAAATCATCCGCGATAGCAAATTTAACCCCTGGCGATAACATTTTTGTGATTAAAAGTGTGTGGTATGAGCTTAACCCATTAGTGTTGCAAGGCCCTGGTGCAGGTAAAGAAGTTACGGCTGCAGGGATACATTCTGACTTATATTGGTTAGTGCAAACGCTTAAATAACAGAGCTTATAGTAAGCCGTTTTTCAATAGTTTGAGGACGATATTATATATCGTCCTTTTTGTATTTAAGCATTAAAAAAGCTCTTCTTGTTGTGGTTCATCATCAAATGGTGTGCTGTTATTCTCATCAAGCGCATATTTAGTTGGGGCAGTGCCTGAGATAAAGTACTCGAAGCGGCTTGTGTGATCGTTTTTATCGCTTAGCAATCCTGTTTTTAGGTCTATACGGGTAGATATTAGCCCAGGAGGTGGTTCAATTGGTGCAATAGGCTTACCTTTAAGCGCAGCTCTCATAAATTCTACCCACGCAGGTTGTGCGGTTGTTGCACCTGACTCAGCGCCAACAATTTGATTTTTACCTAAATTGGTGTTGTATGCTGCCCTGCCAAGAGGTTTGCCGGCATCATCAAAGCCTACCCAAATAGTCGTTAATACATTGCGATTAAAGCCGCTGAACCAAGTATCGACAGAGTCATTGGTTGTGCCCGTTTTTCCTACTAAATCTCGACGCTTCAGTGTTTGTGCTCGCCAGCCTGTACCAGTCCAGCCAGTTTTATGTCGCCAACTACCGCCGCCCCAGATAGCACTGTGCATCGCACTGGCGACTAAAAAGGCGTTTTGTTCAGAGATCACACGAGGAGCACAGCGTTCAGAGTGAGTTTCTAGTTGTTGCTCATCACAAGCAATTAAAGGCTCTGCTTGACCTAATGTGTTACCAAAGGCGTCTTGTAATTCATGAATAAAATACGGTTCAATGAGGTGGCCACCATTGGCAAAAGTGCTCATACCGCGTGCCATTTCTAAAGGGGTGATAGCGGCGCTACCAAGAGCTAGGGATTCACTGCGGTTGATATCCGCATCAGCAAAACCAAATTTTAATAAATGATCAGCACTGCGCTGTAGACCAACACCTTTAAGTAGTCTGACAGATACGACATTTTTCGATTGTGCTAATGCGCGACGAATACGAATGGGGCCGTTGTAGACTTCTGGACTATTTTTAGGACGCCATGCAACACCAACGCTTTTATCCCACTGGTTTATGGGCGCATCATTAATGATTGTTGCAAGTGTATAATCATTTTCAAAGGCGGCTGAGTATATAAAGGGTTTAATATTTGAGCCTACTTGACGTTTTGCTTGCGTAGCTCGGTTGTACTGGCTTTGAGCAAAGCTATAGCCACCAACAAGGGCTTTGATGCGACCGTTTTGTGGGTCCATAGAGACTAAAGCACTAGCAGGTCGTGGGTACTGGCTTAGTTGCCAATATTGAGGTTGTTGGCGCACCCAAATCTGCATGCCTGGAGAGAGTATTTCTGACGCTGTTTTAGGGGGCATAGCTTGGCGAGTATCAGAAATATAGGCACGGGCCCATTTTAATCCATCCCACGCCAAGGTGATATAGTCACCAGATTTTAAAAGCGCAGTGGCACTTTGCTCTGCCACATCAATGACAACGGCGGCTTTGAGTGAACCAAGTTCTTTTACGTTACTTAGCTTTTCTAATATTTCCTGGCTGTCTAAAGTCGGTTGTTCACTATTCCATAGAGTGCGTTCTGGGCCTCGAAAGCCATGGCGCATATCATAGCTATGTAAATTGTTAATAAGTGCTGCTTGTGCTGCTGCCTGAGTGCTAGATTCTACCGTGGTAAACACTTTAAAGCCGCTATTGTAGGCTTTGTCTTCACCGTATGTTTCAACCATGTAGCTACGCACCATTTCAGCGATATAAGGGGCGTAGAGCTCTATCTCAGCACCATGAAACTGTGCGGTTATGGGGGCACTTCGTGCTTGTTCATATTGTTTTTGTGAAATATATTTTTCTTTGAGCATACGCCCCAGTACGACATTTCTGCGTAATTTTGCACGGGTTGGGTTTCGAATCGGATTCAGTGCAGATGGCGCCTTGGGCAAACCTGCAATCATCGCCATTTGAGCTAGCGTGAGTTCGTTTAGGTTTTTACCATAGTAAACTTGTGCAGCAGCACCTATGCCAAATGCTCTATTACCTAGCTCAATTTTATTCAAGTACAGAGCTAGGATTTCATCTTTACTTAATAGTCGTTCAATATGCAGTGCAATGAAAATCTCTTTTACTTTGCGAATATATGCTTTTTCTCTGGTTAAAAAGAAGTTACGCGCCAACTGCATGGTAATGGTACTGGCCCCTTGTTTCTTTTGCCCAGTACTAATTAACACAATAGCTGAGCGAACAATACCTATCGGGTCAACGCCAAAGTGTTCATAAAAACGATTGTCTTCTGTTGCGAGAAATGCTTTTAATAATGGTTCGGGAACATGCTCAATTTTGACAGGAATACGGCGTTTTTCGCCAAATTGATTAATTAATTTCCCATCCTGGGTAAAAACTTGCATGGGGGTCTGTAATTGTACATCTTGCAATACTTCTACGCTCGGTATGTCTGATTTGACATAATAATAAAGGCTGAGTAACGTAAGTAGGCCTAAAATGCTCAAAACGACGAAAAATTGTATTGCTCTTCTTAATAAAGTCACGGAATATTCCCTAGTTAGACTCCCAATTATAGGTAGACACTGCTAGTATATCTTGAATAAAAAACGATTAATATTTTTTGTGGTTATAATTATAACTCGTTAAAAGTTAAAACAAAGGATAAAGACCAAGCGCATGCTCAGCAACCTCTTTCAAAAGCAAGCTCCGATGATGATTGGCATCGATGTTGGTTCACATTGTGTCAAGGCTGTATTACTGTCGCAATCTTCCGCCGGTTACCGAGTTGAAGCTTTGGCTATTGAGCCAGTACCGAAAGGGGCAATTACTGAGCGTGCAATTCAAGATATTGAAGCCATCGGTCGAGTAATAAGTAAAATAAAAAAGCGCATTCCTAGGCTCACTCAATTTGGTGCTGTTGCAGTATCAGGCCAAACCGTGATCACGAAAGTGATTTTTATGGATGTATCATTAACCGATGCTGAATTAGAGTCGCAAATTGCGATTGAAGCCGATAGTTTGATTCCTTACTCTTTGGATGAAGTCAGTATTGACTTTGAAAAAATATCTGTGAATGAAGCGGACCCATCTAAAGTGAATGTGCTGTTATCTGCTGCACGTACTGAAAGCGTTGAAGCACGTGTCGGTGCGCTAGAAGAAGCAGGTTATCAAGCTAAAGTGGTTGACGTAGAAAACTACGCATTAAGTCGTTCATTAAACATAATGTATGGCCAACTTCCAGCAGACGCTTTTGATAAAATGGTTGCTGTTATTGATATTGGGGCCGTGATTAGTTTGGTAAGTGTTGTGCTTTCAGGTAAAACAATTTATACGCGTGACCAAGTATTTGGTGGTGAACAATATACAAATAGTATTGTTGCTTATTACAACAAGTCATTTGATGAAGCCGAAATAGCTAAAACAACGGGTGACTTGCCGCCAAACTATATATTCGAGGTATTAGCGCCATTTCAAACTGCATTGTTACAGCAGATAAGGCGTGCTGTACAAATGTTCATTACAAGCAGTGGCAGGGAGCAAGTCGATTATATCGTACTTACTGGAGGAACTGCGTTAGTTGAAGGATTAGATAGACTGCTTATAGAAGAGCTTGGTATTCATACTATTGTTGCTGACCCATTTGCCGATATGGAAATAGGTCCTAAAGTCGACCGTAATGTGTTAGAGCGCCATAAACCACAATTTGCAATTGCAGCAGGTTTGGCATTAAGGAGTTTTTCATCATGCCACATATAAACCTGCTGCCATGGAGAGAGCAAAGGCGACAAGCTTCTCAGAGGAAGTTTCTTTCTATTGTGGTAGCCAATATTATTGTGGTGCTATTTATTTTGTACTTAATAGGTTCTTTTTATGATGGTTTAATGGCAGGTCAACAGATAAAAAATAACTATCTAAATCAGGAGGTTGGTCAATTAGATAGCCGTATCGTTGAGATTAATAACTTGAGCCAGCAAAAAGAAAGCTTACAAAGACGTATAAACTTAATTGAAGAACTGCAAAGTAACCGAAATTTAGGTACGCAAATTATTGATGAAGTTGTGAGAATTGTGCCTGCAGGGGTGTATCTTACAAGCTTGGAGCGAAAAGAAGATCTAATTAAAGTTATAGGGCGCAGCGAATCTAATAACCGTTTGTCGCAAATGTTACGTTCAGTTGAAAGTTCATATTTACTTGAGCGGCCCACAATACAGGGCATTGTAACAGGCGAGCAAAGTTCACGTTTATTAAGTGATTTTACTATGCACTTTTATGTAAAGCCATATCGTGAAATTAAGGTAGCTGAACGTGATAATTAAATCGGCATTAATGAGATAAAAACGTGAATTTTGACTTAAAAGCTTTACAGAATATTGATTGGAATGAGATTGAACTCGATAATATTGGTGAGTGGCCGGTTGCGGTCAAAGCTTTATGTTGTGTGTTGGTTGTGATTATTACATTTGTTGTAGGTTACAGCTTACTTGTATCAAATTCGATAGAGCGTTATGAGCATGTGGTTCAGCAAGAGGTACAGTTGCGCAATAGTTATAGAATCAAATATGCACGAGCAAATAATTTAGACTTATATCGTCAGCAAATGAAGGATATGGAAGCGCAATTTGCTCAGCTTTTACGTCAGTTACCTTCTTCGAACGAAACACCTGGTTTATTGGACGATTTGACATATGTTGGCACATCGAGTGGTTTAACTTTTTTGAAAATAGGCTGGTTGCCTGAAAATAAAAAAGAGTTTTATACAGAGTTACCAATCAAACTTGAGGTTATAGGCACCTACCACGAATTTGGAGAGTTTGTTAGTAAAGTTGCTCAATTGCCTCGTATCGTAAGTTTGCATGATTTTCGTATAGAAAATGCAGGCAGTAGTACCTTGGTATTTAGCGTGGTGGCTAAGACCTATCGCTATGGGCAGGGTGAAGAGTCATGACGAAAAGGAACAGCTATTTGATGCTAAGCTTAGCTGTATTGTTTGGTTGTAACGATGATACTGCTGAGCAAAAGGAGTTTATTGATCAAATTCAAGCAAGTGCGATGCCTCAGGTTGAGCCTGTTCCTCAAATGCGTGATTTTACTCATTTTGCATATACCGCGCATAACCTGAGAAGCCCATTTGTTGCTCCTGAACCTGAAGTGATAGAGAGCAAAATGGTTCAGGTACAAAACTGTTTACATCCCGAACCTGACAGAGCGAGAGACCCTCTTGAAAAATATCCAATTGATACACTATCAATGAAGGGGACTATAGCAACTAAAGAAATCACGTGGGCATTAATTAAAGCATCCGATCAAGGTTTTTATAAAATAAAAAGTGGTCAGTATATGGGCCTGTATCACGGTGAGGTTATTAATGTTCAGCCAGGATTTATAGAATTATTAGAACTTATCCCTGATGGCAGTGGCTGTTGGAAAGAGCGCTTATCTAGGGTAGAGATCCGAGAAGCACAAGAGAGCAGTGTGAGTGAATAACAACAAAGGTAGTGAAAGTATGACCCATATCGGGAATAGTTTGAGCGTAAAAGGTATTATTTACGGCTTATTATTGGTCGCGTCAAGCTGGGTTAACGCATTGCCTATGCTATATGATGTGCGTTATAACCCAGTCCCTGACGGAGAGACGCAGTTGGAACTGGTGTTTGATGAACAGCTTGAAAGTGAACCTCAAGTACGAGTGTTGACGGAACCTGCGCGTTTTGAGCTGTTTTTCTCAGCCGTTGAATTTGAAGAAAGTCTTAAATCATTGGATGTGAATAAGGCTGGGATCACGACGATTGCAAGTAAGCTAACTGATGACGGTATTATCGTGACCGTGTATATGGAACAGTTAAAGCTTTACAAAACATACGTTAAAAACAATATTGCCTACCTCCAAGTTTCAGATAATCCGATCCCTTCAGAAGCAAGTAGTGATACAAGTTTACAAAAGAATCAAATTCAATCAATCGACTTTCGCCGTGGTGATAAAGGTGAGGCAAAAGTTCTAGCATTTTTAAATAGTCCCCAAGCTGCGATTGATGTACAAGAACGTGGCGGTAAAATTTATGCTGATTTTCATAATATAGCTATTCCTGATGACTTGTTATATGAATTAGATGTGCTTGACTTTGGTACTATAGTAAGTCGTATAGAAACATTTCGAGAAAGTGCCAAAAGTAGGCTGGTGATTGAGCCAAATGGCGCGTTTAAATATACTTATCAACAGCTAGATAATATCTTCACTTTAACGGTTGAAAAAAATGATGAAGAGCGCAGTTTTGGCGTGAGTAAGAGTTATCAAGGTCAGCCTATCACATTAAATTTTCAAGATATTCCGGTAAGATCGGTATTACAAATTATTGCTGATACTAATAACTTTAACTTAGTCACAAGTGATACGGTATCAGGTAATATCACTTTACGTTTAGATGGCGTTCCATGGGATCAAGCTTTAGATGTCGTTTTAAGAATCAAAGGGCTTGATAAACGTATGGATGGATCAATATTAATGGTTGCGCCTTCTGAAGAGTTAGCAGCCAGAGAAGCTAAAGAATTACAGGCCCGTAAACAGGTTGAGGAGTTAGAGCCGCTTTACAGTGAATATATTCAGCTGAATTATGCCAAAGCAGAAGAGTTTGCCGACTTACTCAAAACGGACATTAACAGTATTGTTAGTGATAGAGGGAGTGTATCGGTTGATAAGCGGACTAACACGCTATTAATTAAAGATAGCGCTCGAAGTATTGAAAGTATTCGACGTATGGTTGAAACACTGGATGTGCCAGTAAAACAAGTCAGAATTGAGTCACGGATGGTAACGGTCAAAGATAACGTACAAGAAGATTTAGGTGTACGTTGGGGCTTTGGCGATCAGCAAGGCACAGATGCTATTTCTGGGAACTTAACAGGTGCTCAGGAGCTGTCTAATGGCATAACACCGGATCTTGCCAATCGTTTAAATGTTAATTTGCCCGTTACAGGCGTCTCGGCTGGTACAATTGGTATGCATATCGCGAAACTTGCTGATGGTACTTTAATTGATTTAGAGCTATCTGCTTTGGAGCAAGAAAATAAAGGTGAGATAATCGCAACACCGAGTATTACAACCGCTAACCAAAAGAAAGCACGCATAGAGCAAGGTACTGAAATTCCTTATTCTGAATCTGCAGGTGCAAGTGGTGCAACCTCGGTGAGCTTTAAAAAAGCGGTGCTAAGCATGGAAGTAACACCACAAATCACACCAGATAATAAAATTATACTAGACTTGGTTATTACTCAGGACACACGAGGTGACAATGTGCAAACGTCATCAGGTCCTGCAGTGGCAATTAATACACAAAAGATTCAAACCCAGGTGTTGGTCGATAATGGCCAAACGGTTGTATTGGGTGGAATTTATCAGCAGGAAATTACCAGCGCGGTAAGTAAAATTCCACTGTTAGGTGATATTCCGTACCTAGGCGCGATGTTTAGAAACACTCGAGAAATAAACGAGAAAAAAGAATTACTGATTTTTGTGACCCCAAAGATCATGATTGATGGTCAGTAATGAGCATATAGTTGGACGAATTTAACTACTGTAGTTGCTTTTTATACTATTTAACTTGAAATCGTTCATGGATTACTGAGATAATCCCTTCCTTAATTTTGGGGCCAGGTCGTTAGGCGGGGTTTTATTTCAAATTTTAGAGTTCGTTAGTACTAAAAAGATATGGCTGAGAAACGTAATATATTTCTAGTAGGCCCTATGGGGGCTGGTAAGAGCACAATTGGTCGTCACCTAGCTGATCAATTACACCTTGAATTTTTCGACTCGGATCAAGAAATTGAACGCCGTACAGGCGCAGATATTGCTTGGGTGTTTGATCTTGAGGGTGAGGAAGGTTTTCGAGTACGTGAAGAAGGCGTAATTTCGGACCTCACAGAAATGCAAGGTATAGTTTTAGCAACGGGTGGTGGTTCTGTCGTGAGCAAAGAAGTGCGCAATAAGTTATCTGCGCGCGGTATCGTTGTTTACTTGGAAACGCCAATTGAAAAGCAAGTTGCTCGCACACAACGTGACAAGCGTCGTCCTCTGTTACAAACAGAAGAAGCGCCACGCGATGTGCTAGAACGTTTAGCAGAGGAACGAGAGCCTCTGTACAAAGATGTTGCAGACTTTGTGGTACGCACAGATGAGCAAAGCGCAAAGGTTGTAGCAAATCAAATCATAGAAAAGCTAGATTTTTAATTTTGACTACCTAGGAGGGATAGATGCTTGAGTTGAAGGTAGATTTAAACGAGCGAAGCTATCCTATCTACATAGGTCAAAATTTATTAGCAGATGTTGGGCGACTGACCAAGCACATCGGTCAGTGTCGTCCAGTCATCATTACAAATCACACTGTAGCGCCATTATATCTAAATAGCCTACTTGGTGCGCTCAATGACTATGAGCCACTTCATTTCATTTTACCTGATGGTGAACAATACAAAACACTGACTTCATTTGAGCAGGTTAATGCTTTCTTGTTGCAAAATAATTGCGCAAGAGACACATGCCTAATTGCTTTAGGTGGAGGTGTTATTGGTGACTTGACTGGCTTTGTAGCGGCTTGTTATCAGCGCGGTGTTCCTTTTATCCAAATTCCTACTACGCTGTTATCCCAAGTCGATTCGTCTGTTGGCGGTAAAACAGCTGTAAATCACCCTTTAGGTAAAAACATGATAGGAGCTTTTTATCAGCCTAAAGCAGTTTTTATTGATACTGACAGTTTATCTACTTTACCAGCAAGAGAGTTTGCAGCGGGAATGGCTGAGGTCATCAAGTACGGCCTTATCCATGATGAGCAATTTTTAACGTGCCTAGAAGATAACCACGACGCATTATCAACATTACAGCAAGATGTGTTGATGCATGTGATCCATCGTTGTTGCCAAATAAAAGCTGAAATAGTGGCACAAGATGAAACTGAAGCAGGAATTCGAGCACTATTAAATTTGGGCCATACATTTGGACATGCTATTGAAGCGCAAATGGGTTATGGCAACTGGCTTCATGGTGAAGCTGTGGCTGTGGGTATGGTGCTTGCTGTAAGGTTGGCTGCATTACGTGATGCGTTAACCGGGGCTGAGGTTGCTCGCGTTGAAGCCTTAATACAGAGCTATCAGTTGCCTACGGTGATACCTAAGGAAATGAGTTCTGAGCAGTTTTTGTTTCATATGCGCAAAGATAAGAAGAACAAGCAAGGGCGTATTCGCTTCATTGTACCTACTTCTCTTGGGGCATGTGCATTGGTTGATGATGTGTCTGATGACACGGTGAGTTTACTAATAGGCCGCTAATGCAGTCGAAAATTTTACCGAGTAGAGCTGCGCTAGTTGATAGAATAGCGTTACAGTTTGAGTATGGACAAAGTCTGATCTGTTTAGTGGGTTCTTCTGGTCTAGGTAAAAGCTATATTGCTGAATCTTTCATTACTGATAAATACTCCGAATTTAATAAAGCCTTTATACAATTATCTGCAACAACTAAAGATAGTGAACTTATGATGCAATTATTGCAGCATAGTTTTCGAGCTCCTTTGGTAGATCATAATCAGTCTCTTAGCCAAAACTTTTATGCGCTGTATCAGCAAAACCCACCGGGGCCCTGTTTATGGGTATTAGATGGATCACGTCACCTGTCTGACGAAATGATCGTTCAGTTACAGACTCTTGCAAAAAAATGCCCAGAAACGCTTTATATATTGGTAACAGCTCAGTCTCCAAATATGTTGCCACAGGCGCTTGAAATTCATTTAGAGCGACTTTCGATGGATGAATCTCGTCGTCTTATGGAAATGTTTTTTAAACAACTACCTTCGCAGGAAGACCCTATATTTAATGCTTTTTTAAGTGGTTGCGAAGGGAATCCAGCTGTTTTATTGCAGTGGCAAACTGAGCAACAAGTTGACTTAAGAGCTGGGACTAAGCAAGTATCAAAATTGTCATGGCACTTGGTACTATTGACTGTCATATTGGCTATTTTAATGGTGGCCTTAATATATCAAAAAGAGCTTATAGCATTGCTCCCAACATCAGAGCAAAGTGAAGAATTGAATACTGTACTACCTGTGTCAAAAGTGCTCAATAATGATTCAGAACAGCTGGTGGATACTTTAATAACAGAGCAAGCTATAGAAAAAAATAATCTAGTTCAGCCCACTAATACAGATAATTATGGACAAGTGAATAGATCATCAAACAGCAGCTCAGCGCAAAATGTTGCTGCAATCGTTTCGGCTTTAGTAAATGAAAACCCCGTTACGGATAGTATACAAATTCCTAATTATCAAATGGATAGCGAAAAACCTACGACTAATCTAAAGGCTATTACAGAGCAACAAGCCGCTGAGCCTAGCCGTAATGAATTATTAGGCAATGACGTTCAACCACAAAGCACAACTAAAGATATTATCGAAAAACCTTTGAGTAACAGTGCACAGGCACTTAAACGAAATGATAGCGAGTGGTTGCTAACACGCAACGATAATGAGTGGGCGATACAATTGTTAGCAGTAAAGGATGAAGCAGTTGCGCAAGAATTTGTTGATCTTCATCAGTTAACCAATGTTAAAGTGTATAAGGCAAGCCGTAGTAATGACAGCTGGTGGATTGTTATTCTGGGTCCGTTTGAAAGCTTAGAGCAGGCAAAGGTAGCAAAATCGTCACTGCCAGAACAAATATTAAGTGGGCAGCCATTTTTTAAGAAAGTTGATAAAATAAAACAGGAAATTGACCAGCCTACTCGGTAATTACCTACTTTTAGTGTAAAATCGGCCCACGCTTTTTATAAATAGAATCAGTATGCAACAAAAGACTCGCGCCTTCCTGAAGTGGGCAGGTGGAAAATACAGTTTGGTTGAAGATATTGCTCGACGTTTGAAAGTAGCAAATCAAGATGCCGATACGTTAGTCGAGCCATTTGTAGGTGCAGGATCAGTATTTTTAAACACCAATTTTAAAAATTACTACTTGAATGACATCAATGCTGACCTGATTAATTTATACAATGAGCTTAAACGCCAACCAGATGAATTTGTAAGTGATGCTAGAAAGTTGTTTGTGGAGCTTAATAACCATCCTGATGCTTATTACGCTTATCGCTTGCAGTTTAATGCAAGTGTTGACATATATGAGCGTGCAATCTTATTTTTGTATATGAATCGTCATGGTTACAATGGATTGTGTCGTTATAATTTGAAAGGCATTTTTAACGTCCCGTTTGGTAAATATAAGCGCCCCTACTTTCCAGAGAAAGAGTTGTATGCGTTTGCTTGCAAAGCACAAAAAGCAACGTTTACTTGCCAAAGTTATGCTGATGCTTTTCGTAAGTTACCTGAAAATGCCGTTGTATATTGCGATCCGCCCTATGTACCTTTAAGTAAGACTGCTTCTTTTACTTCCTATGCAAAAGGTGGCTTTGACTTAGATGATCAAGCTAATTTGGCGAATTTAGCTGAACAAACTGCGTTTTTGCATCGAACACCAGTATTAATTTCAAATCATGATACGGTGTGGACGCGTAAGATATATAGCCAAGCAAACTTAGATGTTATTCAGGTTAAACGCACTATTAGTCCTAAGGGAAATGGGCGCAATAAAGTCAACGAGCTAATGGCTATGTATGATAAGCGCGAATGTTATGGTACAAGGTAGTTTACAAAAGCTGCTAACACGACGACAAATGTAATAACTAAAATGATACCTACAATAAGGTAGGGTGCAACGGCAGGCTTACTAAAGTCGTCTTTATATTTTTTTTCACTTTGAACTCCTATCATTGCCGCCAACACACTTTGGAGTATTCTAAGGGAAAACATTGGGTTATATCCCTGACCTTTGCGTTATACTACTATCGTTTTGCCTACCAGAACCAAGAAGCAGCTCTAGCAGATCAAGGTAATGAAATTGAGCGCTCCCACTTTCACCCATCAACCAAGAATACCAGTTAATATCTGTTTGTGTTTTACAGTACTGTGATGTATTACTAGAAGATTTGCATGTGCAATTGTCATGTTTGGTAAGTGCTAACGTAGCGCTGCCATCTTGAGAAACAAAACTCACTGACATAACCACTACCGCACTAAGCACAAGCATCCGTGTTCTAAGCCGACCTAACATAATATTACTCCACCTAACGGTTATCATTAGATAGTACACAATAATCGCTCATTAAACAAACTGAATTTGGGTTCTTACTTGACATAACGCGCCCTAATATATCTGAGTTAACACCTTATATAATCTTATTACTGTGTCGAAATTCTAAAATAAGGTAAAGTATTGTCGACAAATCGAGGAACAGAGGCTTTTTATTGTGCAAAAAAATACCAGTTACTTAATCGCACCATCTATTTTGTCTGCAGATTTAGCCCGTTTAGGTGAAGATGTAGAGCGAGTGATCCAAGCCGGTGCTGATGTAGTTCATTTTGATGTTATGGATAATCATTATGTTCCCAACTTGACGTTTGGGCCCATGGTTTGTAAAGCGCTGCGTGAGTACGGCATTACAGCTCCGATTGATGTTCACTTAATGGTTAAGCCCGTTGACTCTTTAATACCAGACTTTGCTAAAGCTGGCGCGAATATTATTACTTTTCACCCAGAAGCCAGCGAGCATATTGACCGTACAATTAGCTTAATAAAGGACCATGGCTGTCAAGCTGGTTTAGTATTTAATCCTGCAACGCCCTTGCATTATTTAGATCATGTGATGGATAAACTTGATGTAATATTATTGATGTCTGTGAATCCTGGGTTTGGTGGCCAGAGTTTTATCCCTCACACGTTAGATAAGCTACGCCAAGTCAGAAAGTTAATCGATAATAATGGTAAAGATATTCGTTTGGAAGTAGATGGCGGTGTTAAAGTTGATAACATTGCACAAATCGCGGCTGCAGGAGCTGATATGTTTGTGGCCGGTTCAGCTATTTTTAACCAGTCAGATTATCAAGAGGTTATTACCCAAATGCGCCAGCAATTATCTAAGGTGTAGTAAGTAATGCGTTATCAAGGTGTTTTATTTGATTTGGATGGTACGTTAATAAACAGTGCACAAGATATGTATATCGCACTGAACCTGACATTGACGGAAGTCGCATTCCCTATTGTTAGCTACGCACAAGTTTCTACTTGGGTCGGTAATGGTATTGATATGCTGGTTAAGCGGGGGTTAAGTGGTGGTATACAAATTAATACTGAGTTGCCACAGGTATTAGTTGATGTAGCCATTGCAACATTTAAAGGGCATTATAAATTGTTGGCTGGACAGTACGTAAACCTTTATCCTAACGTAGTCACTGGATTGGCGGCATTAAGTGGCTTTTCAAAGGCGGTGGTCACCAACAAAGATAGGGTGTTTACTGACCCCCTTTTGGAGCGGTTAAAGTTAACCTCATATTTTGAGGTACTTGTGTGTGGTGATGATGGGCTAAAAAAGCCAGCTGCGCAGCCATTGCTACAAGCTTGTGAGAAAATGGGACTAAAACCCCATGAAGTTATCATGGTAGGCGATTCAAAAAGTGATATTCTAGCTGCACACAATGCAAATATTGATGTAATAGCCTTAACTTATGGATATCATCAAGGGGTAAATTTGCAAGAATTTAATCCACAGTACCTCTGTGACGATTTCTTAGATATAATCCCCATTTTAACTCAGCGATAATATAATATAATATTTTATAAAGGAACATCATGACTAAACCAGTAGTGTTAAGTGGCATTCAGCCAACCGGTGGTATGACGATAGGCAATTATGTAGGCGCTATTAACCAGTGGCTTAACTTACAAGAAGATCATGACAGTTTCTTTATGTTGGTTGATTTGCATGCTATCACTGTACGCCAGGATCCTAAAACCTTGCGAGAGCGAGTATTAGACGGTATTGCGTTATATACTGCATGCGGTATAGACCCACAAAAAGCCGCTTTATTTGTGCAGTCACAAGTGCCAGAGCATGCTCAACTTGCATGGGTGCTTAATTGCTATGCACAAATGGGTGAATTGAATCGCATGACGCAATTTAAAGATAAATCGTCAAAACATGCGAATAACGTCAATGTTGGGCTGTTTTCTTATCCTGTATTACAAGCTGCTGATATCTTATTGTACCAAGCAGATCAAGTACCTGTTGGTGAAGATCAGAAGCAACATTTAGAATTAACAAGAGATATTGCGACGCGTTTTAATAATCTTTATGGTGACGTGTTTAAGATTCCGCAGCCATATATTCCAGAGCTGGGTGCTCGCGTTATGAGCTTGCAAGATCCCTTGAAAAAGATGTCGAAGTCAGACGACAACCCCAATGCGTTCATAATGCTGTTAGATGAGCCTAAAAAGATTGAGAAAAAACTTAAAAAAGCGGTGACTGACTCAGACGAACAAGCACGTATATATTTTGACAGAGATGAAAAACCAGGCGTATCTAACTTGCTTACGTTACTATCAGTTGCAACAAAACGTCCTATTGAGCTATTAGTCCCTGAATATGAAGATAAGATGTATGGACACCTAAAAAAAGATACTGCTGAAGCCGTTGTTGCGATGATTGAACCGATTCAAGAGCGCTTTAAAGTAATAAGGGAAGATCAAGCGTTGCTTGATAATATCATGCGCCAAGGTGCAGAAAAGGCAAGTATTAGAGCAGATAAAACCTTAAAAGCTGTTTATGATGCAGTTGGTTTTATTCCTCGTCCTTAAATTTACATACTGTAGTTAGCCAGGCTATCGCCTGGCTTTTTTGTGGAAATTTCTATGTTGTTAATGATCGATAACTATGACTCATTTACCTATAACTTAGTGCAGTATTTCCAACGTTTGGATCAAGATGTATTAGTCAAGCGTAATGATGCGCTCAGTTTGGCAGATATTAAAGCTCTGAATCCAGAGCATATTGTCATCTCACCGGGGCCGTGCTCGCCAAATGAAGCTGGTATTTCGCTATCGGTAATTGAAAAATTTAAAGGGCAGATTCCTATTATGGGAATATGTCTAGGGCATCAAGTTATTGCACAAGCTTTAGGCGCTAAGATTGTACGAGCGAATAGTGTTATGCATGGCAAAACGTCTCCTATTGAACATACAGGAAAAGGTGTTTTTAAAGGGCTGCCGAACCCACTTACGGTATGCAGATATCACTCTCTTGTGGTTGAAAAATCCACGCTACCAGCGTGTTTAGATGTAACGGCTTGGACAGTCTCTGGTACACAGCAAGTGGATGAGATAATGGCTATGTGCCATACTAATTTAGCCCTTGAAGGGGTTCAGTTTCATCCCGAGGCAATTTTAACTGAACATGGCCTCAGATTACTTGATAACTTTATTCAGCGCTTCTAGCCTTTGAGTAAAGCAGTTTTTGCATGAAGAGAATATATGACTGAACAAAATGCACATTTAAGGATGGCACAAGCACTTTGTGAGCGTGCCCATGACTTGCTTGTCAGTCATAGTTTTGCGCAGCAGCAACTCGGATATATAAATACTTTAGAAATGAACCTTGGGGAAAAAGTACCTCAGCGAACTTTATTAGAAGTTGAAATAGCCGCGTCTGCGAAGCGCAAAGAAATAAGTACTAGCCATCATAAATATATTGCTAAAGCCAGTGTTCATATTCACCAAGCAATAGAAGAGAGTATTACAAAGCAGGTGAATGATATAGATTGCTTATACTACGAGGTAATGGGTATTGAAGATGGTGTACCCGCCATATTTGACTTACTCGCAGTAAAATCTGCTTCTGTTGGGCGTCTTGAGCCTTTAGTTAATGACCTATCTTGGTTAGGTCGAGAGTTAGTGTCTTTAGTGAATTTACCTCAGTATCGTAAAAAAAGCTCCTCTAGTATAACGGTAAAGGTGGATACGCCTGCGTTGTCACTGCGTTATTTAGGGTTAGAAAACTTACAGTGGGTGATCCCTACTTATGCAATGCGTCATTGGTTGCCACATTCAACCGACCCATTTTCATTAATGAAAAGAAAGCTGCGTGAATTAAGTATGACAACTGCTTTAGCTGCAAAGCAATTGGCAGCATTACATGGTGTGAAAGAGCAACAAGCATATACATTAGGTATGATGCTGGATATTGGTAAAGCGGCACTGACACGCTTGTATTTAAGAACCTATGAAAAGGTATGGCAAGACAGAGTACTTAAAGCAAGAAACAAAGGCCATAAAGATTTACATACCGCATTATTGGAGCTAGGCCCCGACCCGCTTTTTTTACGTAATCTTTTACTTGAGCACTCAGCGACAGTAACGCAGCAGCTGATTGAAAAAATGGCTTTTCGCTACTTACCATTCAATGCGGCTATGGAAGAATTTTCGATTAGTTATTTACCAAACTCGAATAAAAAATTAACTGACCCATTACCACTGACTGAAATACTTAAAAAAGCTCATGGTTATGCATTATACATTTTGTTAAAAGACAACCATTTCATTGAAGACGATGAAACTGAAGTTTGGTTTTCATATTTGGCGCTTACAAAAGCAGAGCAAAAAGCACTCTCTACATGCTCTTTCCATGGTATGCAGTTAACTATTTCATAGTATTTATACAATTTTTTTACGACTAACCATTCAATCATTAAATTATAGAATTAGGCTATGGACCCAGCGTGTATGCTATGTTGTTTGTTTCTTTGCAAATAGTTATTCACAGGTCATGAAATATTATCTCAATCCCTTGAAAACCAAGACCTCTGTAAAAGTTTTCTATGAGACTTTCATCATTTTTTCTGAAATAATAAGTGAATGAATTTTGCACCAAATGACATGAATTGTTGCGTAAAGCGCAGTGAGTGAAAGCCAGATTAGCGCTTTTTCTATGGTGCCCTACTCAACTTAATGAGGAGTTTAAATGACTATTAATCGTGAATTGTTTGATCAAGTAATGGTGCCTAACTATGCACCTTCGGCCGTTATTCCAGTAAAAGGTGAAGGGTCGCGCGTGTGGGATCAAGATGGACGTGAGTATATTGACTTTGCTGGCGGTATCGCAGTTAACTGTTTAGGTCATTGTCATCCTGCATTAGTATCTGCTTTAAAAGAGCAAGGTGAGAAAATATGGCACCTATCAAATGTGATGACCAACGAGCCTGCATTACGCTTGGCTAAAAAACTGGTTGATGCGACCTTTGCTGATAAAGTGTACTTTGCTAACTCTGGTGCTGAAGCGAATGAAGCCGCTCTTAAGCTGGCACGTCGTTTTGCGCTTGATAATTTTGGTGAACAGAAATCTCAAATCATCTCGTTCAACAAGGGCTTTCATGGCCGTACTTTCTTTACTGTCACTGTCGGTGGACAAACAGCCTATTCAGATGGCTTTGGTCCTAAGCCAGGTGATGTGGTGCATTGTGATTATAACGATTTAGCCGCATTTGAAGCGCTAATCTCAGATAATACCTGCGCGGTTATGATGGAGCCATTGCAAGGCGAAGGCGGTATTATTTCTCCAGAAGCCGAATTTGTTCAAGGTGTACGTGAGTTATGCACCAAGCACAACGCACTGTTAATTTTTGATGAAGTGCAAACAGGCGTGGGCCGCACCGGCGAATTATACGCCTATCAAGGTTTAGGTGTTACTCCTGATATTTTGACTACTGCTAAGGCGCTTGGTGGTGGTTTTCCAATTGGTGCTATGATCACCACTGCAGATATTGCTAAGCATTTAAAAGTCGGTACACATGGCTCTACCTATGGTGGTAACCCGCTGGCATGCGCTGTTGCTGAAGCTGCTCTTGATACAGTAAATACCACGGAAGTATTAGACGGTGTGAAAGCCAAAGAAGCGCTAATTCGTGAGTTGTTAACGGCTATCAACGACAAATATAAGGTATTTAGCGAAGTGCGTGGTAAAGGCCTACTATTAGGTGGTGTTATGGCTGAGCAATACAAAGGACGAGCTAAAGAGTTTTTAGTTGAGGGTATCAAAGAGGGTGTTATGTCTCTAGTTGCAGGCGCCGATGTTGTGCGTTTTACACCGTCTTTAGTGATCCCAGACGCAGACATTCGCGAAGGCATGGCGCGTTTTGAAAAAGCCGTGGCGACTGTGGTAGCAAACAACGCCTAACCTTGGAAGGGCTAGCACAAGCTGGCCCTAATTTACCGTTTAGAGTTATAATTTGAGGAGTAAGCGGGCTCATGATGATCCTTCGCCCAATCCAAAAAAGCGATTATCCAGCGCTTTTAAATATTGCCCATGAATCGGGACATGGCTTTACGTCGTTGCCTGTAAATGAAGAGTTGTTACAAAATAAAATTGCACGCTCTGAGTCTTCGTTCCTAAAAGAAGCTGATATTCCTTTTGATGAAGGCTATCTATTTGTGCTTGAAGATAGCGAAACCGGTGAAGTTGTTGGCACCAGTGCCATTGAAGCTGCTGTTGGTTTGGATGATGCATTTTATCACTATCACTTAAGCAAAGTTATTCATTCATCACGCACTCTAGATGTGTACAAAGCCGTGGATATCTTAACGCTTTGTAATGATTACACTGGGGCAACTGAGCTGTGTACTTTATTTTTAAAAAATGGGTATCGCAAAGGTCTAAACGGAAAATTGCTATCTAAATCGCGTTTTATGTTTATTAAGCAACATCAGCACCGTTTTGCAGAAACTGTTATTGCAGAGATGCGTGGCGTGTCAGATGAAAAAGGGCAAAGCCCATTCTGGCAGTGGCTTGAAGAGCATTTCTTTTCTATGGATTTTCCAACTGCAGATTACCTAACAGGTATTGGCCAGAAGGTATTTATTGCTGAATTAATGCCTAAATACCCTATCTATGTCAACTTGTTAAGTGAAGAAGCCCAAGCTGTTATTGGCCAAGTACACAACAATACTAGGCCGGCCATTGAGCTATTAAAGAGTGAAGGTTTTACCTTCAATGGTTATGTGGATATCTTTGATGCAGGGCCGACGGTAGAAGCTAAAGTAAGTAATATTCGTACGGTGCAATCGGTACAAACCAAACGCGTCCGTTTGGGTCAACCGCAAAGCGGTTCCCCTGTGATGGTCGCAAATGATAAACTAGCTGGATATCGAGCTACGATTGCTGAACTTCACGTTGATGCAGCGAGCGATGAAATCATTGTTTCAGCTGATTTAGCAAACGCATTGAACATTGTTGATGGTGATTCAGTCTCCATTGCAACACTCTAAATTTGTAGGTATTAATTATGACAACACATCCTGCTCAACTGATAAATGGTGAATGGGCTGCTGGTCTTGGCAGCGAATTTAAATCAGTTAACCCAGCAAACAATGAGGTGATCTGGCGTGCAAATTCTGCAACGGCAGAGCAAGTTGACGCTGCAGTTAAAGCCGCACGACAAGCTTTTTATACTTGGAGTGATTTAGACCTTGAAAAGCGTTTAGAGATTGTAAAACGCTTTGCTGAAGTTTTAAAAGAACACTCAGAAGAATTAGCCATTGCTATCGCAAAAGAAACGGGTAAACCATTGTGGGAAACTCGCACTGAAGCGGGTGCAATGGTAGGTAAAATTGCTATTTCAGAAAAAGCCTACCATGAAAGAACGGGGACAGTTGAAAACCCTATGCCTGTAGGACGTGCTGTAATTCGTCATAAAGCGCATGGTGTTGTCGCAGTCTTTGGCCCGTATAATTTCCCAGGTCACTTACCAAATGGCCATATTGTACCTGCACTTTTAGCGGGCAATACCGTTATTTTTAAACCGTCAGAACTGACACCTTTCGTTGCAGAATTGACATTAAAACTTTGGTTAAAAGCAGGTCTTCCAGCGGGTGTAATTAACTTAGTTCAGGGTGAGGTTGACACTGGTAAAGCGCTTGCTTCTCATAAAGGTATTGATGGTTTATTCTTTACCGGCTCTTCGCGCACGGGCCATTTCTTACATGAGCAGTATGCCGGTCAACCAGGTAAAATTTTGGCGTTAGAAATGGGTGGCAATAATCCGCTTATCGTTAAAGATGCTTCAGACACAAAAGCTGTTGTACATGACATTATTCAGTCAGCATTTATTTCAAGTGGTCAACGTTGTACCTGTGCTCGCAAGCTATTTTTGCCAGCCGGTGAGCAAGGTGACATGATCCTTGCGCACCTGATTCGCGCAACGAAAGCGATTAGAGTTGGCGACTTTGATGATGAACAGCAACCGTTTATGGGTGCTATGATCTCACAAGCTGCCGCTGCAGGTATGGTTAATGCCCAGGCTCAGTTGCAAGCACTTGGTGGCGAGTCATTGGTTGAGCTAACCCATACAGCTAATACGGGCTTTGTAACACCGGGTATTATTGAGTGTACGAATATTGCACAGTTCCCTGATGAAGAGCATTTTGGTCCATTGTTAAAGGTATTCCGTTACACGGATTTTGACGCAGCGATTGAACTTGCAAATGATACGAGTTTTGGTTTATCAGCGGGTTTGCTCGGTGATAATGAAGCTGATTATGATCATTTCTTACGTCGTATTCGTGCGGGAATTGTAAACTGGAATCGCCCTATTACAGGTGCGTCAAGTGCAGCACCATTTGGAGGCATTGGCGCATCGGGTAATCATAGAGCAAGTGCTTACTATGCTGCTGATTACTGTGCTTACCCAGTTGCATCAGTAGAGCTTGAAAAGGTGACTTTACCAGGTACGTTGAGCCCGGGTCTAAATATTGACTAGTCAATTATTTACAAAAGATTAGCTTACACGTTATTGAAAAATAAAAGCTAATACTTTGGTTCTAAAAAGCAGCATTAGCTGCTTTTTTTATGCTCAGATAAACGACAAAAGTAGCATTAGCGGAGAGTTTCTGCTTAAATCAATATCAGGTGAGTGTAAAATCGTAGGTGGATAAAAGATGGTTTTAGATAAACAAGGTTATGACGAATTGGTCATGTATCTAACACAAAACTTAGCCTTGTTTGAAAAGCCCGGCGAGGTAAAGCCCGGTGCGCCAACTGTAATGGAACTCATAGAAGATGTAATTGCAGAAAATGTGATACGTATTTGTGAACAGCACAGTGAACTCAATACAGAGCAGCGTAGCTTAATTGTACGTGAGGTTGATGGCATTGTTTACGACTTGCAAGAAGTACTTTCAAGTGTCACTGAGCAACGTGTTACGGTAGAACAGCATGAGTTTATAGAAGAATTTGCAGGCTTAGTTAAAAATATGTTTGATTCGGCCGTTTAAAAAGTACAGTTCAAAACAACAAATGTATACAATAACACCGCCTTTAGGCGGTGTTATTGTTTTATTAAAGAGGTAACTATGCAAGCAAATGTAAAATGGGTAGACGGAGATACCTTCATTGGTCGTTCTGAGTCAGGTCATAATATCGTATTTGATGCGGGCTCAAATAGCGCCGCCCCAAGCCCGATGGAAATGGTGCTAATGTCGGCAGGGTGTTGCTCATCCGTTGATGTCGTTAGTATACTGAAAAAGTCAAAGCAAGATTTTGATAATGTTGAAGTAAAGCTCACTAGTGAACGCGCTCAAAACGCCCCTAGAGTATTTACCAAAATGAA
The DNA here is from genome assembly GCF_054966645.1 of Pseudoalteromonas sp. SANK 73390. Taxonomy (NCBI): domain Bacteria; kingdom Pseudomonadati; phylum Pseudomonadota; class Gammaproteobacteria; order Alteromonadales; family Pseudoalteromonadaceae; genus Pseudoalteromonas; species Pseudoalteromonas sp. SANK 73390. The sequence continues at coordinate 14,562 of NZ_ARPN01000128.1, read as the reverse complement.
CCTACACTTTGTAGTTACGGGTCGAAATGTGTCTCAAAAGCACCTTGCTAGAGCGGTTCAATTATCTGCTGAAAAATATTGTTCAGTTGCCTTAATGCTTGATAAAACCGTGGAAATTACTCATAGCCATGAGGTTATTGAAAGCGAGGTAAAATAACTCTTTTTCATAGCGTGTTTTTCGTATAAAATCCGCGAACTTTTGGTTCTGCTCAGCAGATTTACAGTATGAAGGTTGGTCTATCGTGAATAAGCCCTTTGATAAAATTAAACTCCATGGCTTTAACAACTTAACTAAGAGTTTAAGCTTTAGCATTTACGATATTTGTTATGCCAAAACAGAACAACAGCGTAAAGAGTATTTAGAATACATTGATGAGCAGTACAGTGCCGATCGTCTCACTGACATTCTAAAAGATGTGGTTGATATTATTGGCGCTAATGTTTTGAATATTGCGCGACAAGATTACGAGCCGCAAGGGGCAAGTGTGACTATTTTGGTTTCAGAAGAGCCTGTTGAGCAACAGACTTTTGACAGTAATGAAACGCCAGGGCCACTACCTGAGTCTGTGGTTGCACACTTAGATAAAAGCCATATTTGTGTACACACTTATCCAGAAGCACACCCAAATGATGGTATTTGTACATTTAGAGCCGATATTGAAGTGTCGACATGTGGCATAATTTCTCCCTTGAAGGCGTTGAACTTTTTGATTCACTCGTTGGAGTCTGATGTAGTGACTATCGATTACCGTGTACGAGGTTTTACTCGTGATGTAACGGGTGTGAAGCATTATATTGACCATGCAATTCACTCAATTCAGAACTACATGACAGAAGACACGAAAGAAGCATATCAAATGCTCGATGTGAATGTGTATCAAGAAAACCTATTTCACACCAAGATGATGCTAAAAGAAACAGATCTAAATACCTATTTGTTTGGTATTACCACCGATGATTTGAGCAATGATGAAGAGTCAGAGATCAGAGCGCGATTAAACCGTGAAATCCAAGAGGTATTTTATGGTCGTAACTTGCCAGAAGTGGATTAAATAAAGGTTAAGATAAAAAAGCGCTCTATTGAGTAATGCTGATCAGTTAAGAAATATTTAACGATCCATTGACCGGTTTTTTGAATGCTTCAAAATCCGATATCAATAACTGATTTTTTATGCGCTTTGAAACAGAATTAGCTACAACTTTTGATGCTTTTTATACTTTTGAAAAGTTTGCAGAAATACTATCGCCTCAATTACTTGAACAATTAAGTTACTTTAAATTGCCACCAAAACGAGAAGATAGGCGTTATCGTAGATGGGTTAAGTCAAAGGCGGTAGTGTTTAGAAATCTGTGTCATTTCAGTATTATTAAGAAAACAGGAATGACACATGACTCAATCTTTCGACTTCAACAAAGCATTAGCTGAACTTCAATCGGGTAAAGGTTTAACAGGCGAAGATGGTGTTTTAACACCACTCATTAAGCAGTTAACTGAAGCAGCTCTAAAAGCAGAACTAGAACAACACCTAAAATCAGACCCACAACCTAACCGCAAGAACGGTACAAGCAAGAAAACGGTTAAATCATCCGTAGGTCAGTTTGAGCTTGAAACGCCAAGAGATCGTATAGGCTCGTTTGAACCTCAGCTCGTCAAGAAAAACCAAACCAAGCTAACCGCTGAAATTGACCAGAAAATCCTATCCATGTTTGCGTTGGGCATGAGCTATCGTGATATTCGAGGCCACGTTCAGGAAATGTACGGCATTGAAATATCAGAAGCCACCATTACAGGCGTAACTGACCAACTAGTACCAGAGCTTAAAGCATGGCAATCTCGCGGCCTTGATACGCTGTATCCGTTCATCTGGCTTGATGCTATCCATTATAAAATTAAGGAAAGTGGTCGTTATGTTAGTAAAGCCGTTTATACCGTACTTGGTATTAATATCGAAGGTCGCAAAGAGCTACTTGGCCTGTATGTATCGGAAAGTGAAGGCGCTAACTATTGGCTCTCAGTGCTAACCGATTTACACAACCGTGGCGTATCCGATATTTTAATCGCCTGTGTTGATGGGCTTAAAGGGGTTCCCCGAAGCCATTGGCACTATTTACCCTGAAACAGAGGTTCAGCAATGCGTAATTCATCAAATTCGAAACTCGATGAAGTACGTTGCTTCGAAGCACCAAAAAGCGTTTATGGCCGATTTAAAGCCTGTTTATCGTGCTACAACCAAAGAGGCTGCTGAAGTTGTGTTAGACGAGCTAGAGGATAAATGGGGAAAGTTATACCCCATAGTTATCGATTCTTGGCGTCGTAAATGGGTTAACTTGTCAGTTTACTTCAAATACCCTGATTACGTACGCAAGGCAATTTATACTACCAACGCAATTGAAGCCGTACACCGCCAGTTTAGAAAACTCACCAAAACTAAAGGTGCTTTCCCTAACGAAAATAGCTTGATGAAATTATTGTATGCGGGCATATTGAATGCTTCGAAGAAATGGACAATGCCAATCCACAGTTGGAACCTGACATTGTCACAATTAGCCATCCACTTCGAAGGTAGGTTAGATGGCGTGCTAGATATTTAGCAACTTAGGCTGACACAGAATTCTGAACGCCCTCTCAAAGGCTTCTATATATCCGACTAATAAAAATGCCAATCAGCTTAACTGACTGGCATTACTCTAATGAGCGCTTTTTTACTTTATTTATATATCGTATTTGAAGGTTATGCCGACTAAACGCGGTTCAGCATACTGAACATAGGTTTCGGTTGTGTAGTCATTAAGCGGATTATTTGGGAATCTAAAGCCTCTAACAGCAACGTCTCTGTCTGCTAAATTTCTACCCCAAGCAGTTAATGACCATTGTTCGGCGTAATAGCTTACACTTGCATTGATTAGGTTACTGTTACCCGCTTTTTCACTGTGACTGACGGAATGAAAGTAATCATCTTTACCTTCAAATGATAACGTACCAACAAGTTGCTCTGTGATTAAATAGCTCAGTGCTAAAGAATATTGATATTTTGGAGCTTGTGCTTGCTCTCGACCATCTAAGTTAAGCTGAGCAAACTGCCCTTCAACTTTGGTATTTAAATAACCAGCACTGTAAGCTAAGTTTAAGCGCTCGGTGTATTGGTAGTTACCTTCCACTTCTATACCGTAATTTCTGCCCTTTGAAGCGTTATCGATAAACTCTAAAAACTTCCTTTGAATCTCCACAGAGCGTTTTAGCTGCATATCTTCTCTGTGCATGTAAAAAGCACTCACACGCACGGTATGACGGTTATCTTCAGAGCTACCTTTTACACCAAATTCCGCATTCCAAAGGTATTCTGGCGCAAAATTGTATTGTGCAGCTTGAACAGTTAGGTTGTCATCTTTTGCGTTGGCTAATGCTTCTCCATTAATGCCGCCAATTTTATAACCACGAGATAGGCTGGTATAAATCATGGTGCTAGGAACTACAAAATGCTCTAAGGCCAGTTTACCGCCCCACATCCAATCATCGGTCTTACCATTGATATCATTATTATCAAAGTAATCTGTATTGTAGTACTCAGCACGTAAACCAGTTATAAGTTCTGTTTTGTCTGATAGGTGCGTTATTTTTTGGCCAAACAGTGCAATATGGCTCACGTCATAGTGAGAATTAAAGTCTTGTGTTTGCCAAGTATAAGCACGAGTAAGTTCGACTTGTTTACGTTTCGCTGAAAGCCCAGTTACCCAATTTTGTTTTTTATCAGAGAAAGTAAGCTCTAGTGTGCCTCTGTCATGGTAGCGTAGGTAACTGTCTGTTGAGCTGTAACCAGACGGGTGTAGTCCTGCGGCGCAAACTGCTGGTTGCGCATTGTCATTGCAGGTCCAGTCTTCATCATAGCTGTATAATGTGTCACCACTGAGTTGACTAACCAGCACCGACATATCAAAGTGTTTCGCGCCGCTATAGTCAGTGGTGAGGGCAAAAGCATTTGTTTGCTGATCGTCCTGTCCAGGTTCATCGGCACTGCTTTGGCGGTTGTTATACAGTGTGAATGCATCATAACCATTATCAATATTAATATGGTGTGCAACTAACTCTGTTCTGAGTGTATTATTCCATTGGGTATTAAGTTTGAATCGGGCAACTTGCTCATTGAGTTTTTGTGATGCTGTTTGTAAATAAACATTATCGGTGTAGCCATCAGATTGCTGCAGATAATAACTTCCTCTAAAAGCGGTACTATCAGTCACCGAGCCACCCGCTGCTATGCCAGCCTCTTTACTTTGGTAGTTACCAATACCGAGCTTAACGTTTAAAGAGGGTGCCATGGTTGCAGTACGCGTATGTACATCAACCATGCCAGCCATTGCATCGGCACCAAAGCGGGTTCCTTGCGGACCACGATAGATTGCTATGTGTTCAGCATCAAACAATAGTGCACTACCGCCAAGGCCAGAATAATCGATATTATCGACTAACATACCAACACTTGGATGAATTGGGTCTACAAATTGCGAACGCAACCCAACGCCACGGATCTGTACAAATCGGCCACGAGATGCTCCCGCAGTAAAGTTAACATTAGCTGCACTGTTGAGCACCTGATCTAGGTAGTTAGCACCGCGCGCTGTAATATTGCTTTGATCCATGATTGTGGCACTGGCACTTAAAGCTTGTAGGCTTTCACTTTTAAAGTCGCCAGTGACCTCTATCGTTTCGATAGGATTATCGTTAGCCACGGTATTACTTGAAAGCAACGCTAAGATAGTCGCGCTCAGTAGAGAGTATTTTGAAGTCATAATCTGGTAGTTGTCATTTGAGTTGTGCACATTTTAGCAAATGGCAGCGAGGTTAAAACTAAAATAATGCTTAAATATGTTATAACTTAGTCGTTTATCGAGTTGATAGTGATTTGAGAGGGGCAAACGTGGTATTTAGCGTAAATTTTAAAGTACGAGATTATGAGTGTGATTTACAAGGGATTGTTAACAACGGCGTCTATTTTAATTATTTAGAGCATGCTCGGCATGAATTTTTGCTCAATAAAGGTGTGGACTTTGCGGCTTTAGCTCAGCAAAAAATTAATCTAGTGGTGATCCGCTGTGAAATGAACTTTAAAGGCTCTTTAAAACCAGGTGATGAGTTTTATGTTCAAGTTGAAGTGCAACAACAAAGTAAGCTGAAGTTTATTTTTCTACAGAAAGTGGTTCGGATATCCGACGACAAAGTGATGTTAGATGCTGTTGTAACGGGCACATCGGTTAATGAAAAGGGTCGTCCGTTCCTATGTCAGGAAATTGAGTGCTTATTCATATAGTTATGAAGCTAATAATTTAATAATTTTGGTGTGAAATAGCTATTTATTGCCTTCAATTGCGTTTAGAAGTGTATAATTAACTTAATTTAGTTTGTATTGGTTTGTCATGAAAGCCTTCATATTATCATGCGCTGTTAGCGTACTATTACTTGGCTGTACATTAACAGGGAAGGTAAGTACTAAGCAGTTAAAACACACGCAGTGGCAACTTAGCCATATTGCAGGTAAATCAGTAATAGATAGCGCTATTTCTATCGAGTTTATTGAGGCCTTACAGGTAGCTGGAAACGGTGGTTGTAATCGTTTTTTTGGTGAAGGCGTGCTCAATGATAGTTTATTACGTGTTAATCATATCGGAATGACACGTAAACTATGTGATGAGGATACTAATAAGCATGAGCAAATGCTAATCGATATGCTTAGTGCTGGAGTACCTGTTTTAATAATTGAAAACATACTAATTCTGAAAGGGCAACCAGAACTGCGTTTTCGAGTTGCAGGTTAGGTGCTTCTTCAGTACACTCGTTGTTAATTCGTTACTTGTCGGAGTGCCCTTTGGGCTGAGATCGCATTTTTGCGGGATCCGTGAACCTGATCAGGTTAAAACCTGCGTAGGGAACAAGCTGCCTGTATTACGAACGACTGTTTGTAGGCTGCCCAAGTTTTATGTTATGCATAAAACTCGATCATCTGAGGATAACCTCATCTCGCTCCTTTTGGAGATCTGACAAGACCCCTTAAATAATAATGAGGCAAGTCATGTCAAACAATAGTAGCAAACCATCTCGTCGCGAAACTCGTGCCGCGGCATCTGAATTTATTTATAACCTTACCGGCCAACCTTATCCTAACTCCCAAAAAGTCTATGTTGAGGGCGAGCAAATTGGTGTGCGTGTTGGTATGAGAGAGATTGCACAGTCAGATAGCTTTATTGGGGGAACAGAAGAGGAACCTGTCTACGAAAAAAATGACCCTATTAGAGTGTATGATACATCAGGTCCATATACTGACAGCAATTTTGAACTTAATGTACGTGAGGGGTTACCCAAACTTCGTCAAGACTGGATTGATGCGCGTGGCGATACTCAGTGGCTTGATTCAGTAACTTCTAAGTTTTCACAACAACGTATGGCTGATGAAGGGCTTGACCATATCCGTTTTGAACAATTGCCTAAAATTCGCCGTGCAAATGCGGGGAAAAATGTTACTCAGATGCATTATGCTCGCCAAGGCATTGTTACACCTGAAATGGAATATGTGGCAATTCGCGAGAATATGGGGCGTGCTAAATTACAAGAAGAAATACTTGCTCAACAGCACAAAGGCCAATCTTTTGGTGCATCAATTCCTGAATTTATCACACCAGAATTTGTACGTGACGAAATAGCCCGTGGTCGCGCTATTTTACCTAATAATATCAATCACCCAGAATCAGAACCGATGATCGTGGGTCGCAACTTCTTAGTAAAAGTAAACGCAAATATTGGTAATTCTTCGGTCACCTCTTCTATTGAAGAAGAGGTTGAAAAATTGGTGTGGTCTACACGGTGGGGCGCTGATACGGTGATGGATTTGTCGACAGGTCGATACATTCATGAAACCCGTGAATGGGTCGTGCGTAATTCTCCAGTACCAATCGGTACGGTGCCAATTTATCAAGCACTTGAAAAAGTAAATGGTGTAGCAGAAGACCTGACTTGGGAAATATTTCGCGATACCTTGATTGAACAGGCTGAGCAAGGGGTGGATTACTTTACGATTCACGCTGGCGTGTTATTGCGTTATGTGCCAATGACCGCAAAGCGTGTTACCGGTATTGTATCTCGTGGCGGTTCAATCATGGCAAAATGGTGTTTAGCGCACCACAAAGAAAACTTTTTATATACCCACTTTGAAGATATTTGCGAAATTATGAAGCAATATGATGTGTGTTTTTCATTAGGGGATGGCCTGCGCCCAGGTTCTATTGCTGATGCTAATGATGAAGCACAATTTTCAGAATTACGTACGCTTGGTGAATTGACAAAACTGGCTTGGAAGCATGATGTGCAAGTGTTTATCGAGGGTCCTGGCCACGTACCAATGCATATGATTGAGCAAAATATGAAAGAACAGCTAGAACACTGTCATGAAGCGCCATTTTATACATTAGGTCCGCTTACAACAGATATAGCTCCGGGTTATGATCACTTTACTTCAGGAATTGGCGCGGCACAAATCGCGTGGTATGGCTGCGCTATGCTGTGTTATGTAACACCAAAAGAGCACTTGGGTTTACCGAATAAAGAAGACGTAAAAGAAGGTTTGATCACCTATAAAATTGCGGCTCATGCAGCTGATTTAGCTAAAGGGCATCCAGGCGCGCAGGTTCGAGATAATGCTTTGTCAAAAGCACGCTTTGAGTTCCGTTGGCATGATCAGTTTAACCTTGGCTTGGACCCAGAACGAGCGCGTGCATATCATGACGAAACGCTACCGCAAGAATCGGGTAAAGTTGCGCATTTTTGCTCTATGTGTGGGCCTAAATTCTGCTCCATGAAGATCACCCAAGAAGTACGAGATTACGCCAAAGATTTAGAAGCAAGAGGCATTGACCCAAATAATATGGGTGAGGCCATAGAAGTGAAAATGCTGGATGTCGAAGCCGAGATGCAGGCAAAGTCTCAAGAGTTTAAACAATCAGGCTCTGAGATTTACCATAAAGCGTTATAGCATTGGAGTAGCAGTAAGTAAGTGCTTGCTGTTTTTTATGTTGCGGCATATTGGCTTATGGAAAATGTGCTGCAATGGCTTTTATAATCTCAATCTGGGGCAACACCATGAAAAAACCACGCATAGCGATATTAGGGTTTGGCCTAGTGGGTCGTGTTGCTGCTTTAATGCTGCATAAACACTATCAACTGAGTGTTTATGAGGCCGCAGAGAGTGCCAGTCATAATGGTGCAGGAGCTTTAGCTGCAGCGATGTTGGCACCGATGGCTGAATCGGTTAGCTGTGAAACTGATATTGCAGAGCTTGGGCTCAAAGCAATGGGGATATGGGCGGAATTATTAAACCAATTACCCGGTGATGTAATGTTCCAGCAAGCGGGCACCTTGGTTGTTGCGCATACTCAAGATATGGGTGACTTGCAAAGTTTTATACAACGTATAAAACCGCTTGAAGGTCATAGTGCTCAACGAGTGTCCGGGCAGGATATTGCCAATTTGGAGCCTGACTTAGCGGGGCGTTTTCACCAAGGTGTTTACCTGCCAAGTGAAGGTCAATTAGACAATGTTGCATTTTATCGGGAAAGTTATCAGCTGTTACAGCAAGTAGGGGTGCAATTTCACTTTTCTCAAGCTGTGCAGCTAGAGCAAAGAAATAGCGCTCCGGTTGAGGTTAATGGTCAAATATTTGATTGGATAATCGATTGCCGTGGTATCGGTGCTAAAACTCAAAATAAAGGGCTAAGAGGTGTGCGCGGGGAAGTAGCGCGCGTATTTGCCCCAGAAGTGACACTGAATCGACCTGTGCGATTGATGCACCCCCGTTACCCAATTTATATCGCACCAAAACCTAATCATGAATTTGTTATAGGTGCAACGGAGATAGAATCACAAGATAGTGGGCCTATTACAGTACGCTCTGCGTTAGAGTTGCTATCAGCTGCTTACACGATTCACAGTGGTTTTGCTGAAGGTCGAGTCATGGCAATTGAAGCAGGCTTGCGGCCCGCCTTTGATGATAACAGGCCCCGCATCTCCTCAAAAGGGAATGTGATCAGCATTAATGGCTTATACCGCCATGGCTATTTACTTGCGCCTGTGATTGTGCGCCAAGCGCTTGCTAAGGAATTATTATGAAAATAACATTTAATGGTCAATTAACCGATAGCGCTGCTGATAACTTGCAGTCATTGGTGATTGCGATGGGAGCAAAAGAGCCTTTTGCTGTCGCACTCAATGGTCAATTTATACCTCGAAGTCAGTGCCAAACAACTTTATTATCAGATGGTGATAGTGTAGAGCTATTATCTCCAATTCAAGGAGGTTGATCATGCAAGATAAACCATTGACGATTTATGGGCAGGCTTTTGAAAGCCGCTTGCTGATTGGCTCTGCACTTTATCCATCTCCAATGGTTATGCAACAGGCAATTAGTGAGTCAGGCGCAGATATTGTAACGGTATCATTGCGTCGGCAAAACTCAGTGGCCGCAGGGGAAGACTTTTGGCAGTTAATTAGAAATACAGGTCTGACTGTACTACCTAATACAGCGGGGTGTAATAGCACTAAAGAAGCGGTGACATTGGCACATATGTGCCGTGAAGTATTCGCAACTGATTGGATAAAACTTGAGTTGATAGGCGATGAATATAATTTGCAGCCTGACCCTATTGCGCTATTAGAGGCGACGGAAATATTATTACAAGAAGGCTTTAAAGTACTTCCGTATTGCACGGATGATTTGGTGTTATGCCAACGTTTGGCTGCGCTAGGTTGTGAGGTGTTGATGCCTTGGGGATCGCCAATAGGAACCGGCAAAGGGCTACTTAACCCATATAATCTGAAAACTATTAGAGAGCGGTTACCAGAGCTAACTTTAATAGTAGATGCGGGATTGGGGCTACCTTCACATGCCTGTCAGGCACTAGAATTAGGGTATGATGGCGTATTATTAAATTCTGCGATAGCAGGTGCAGGCTGCCCTGTGACTATGGCGGGTGCTTTTAATCATGCTGTGCAGGCTGGCAGACATGCTTATATTGCACAAGCGATGCCACAAAAAGAGGTGGCGGCACCTTCGACCCCAACAATGGGTATGCCTTTTTGGCATCAGAACTAACAGAAGAATTAAACAGGAGCCTGACGTGGCAGAAGTAGTATGGAGTATTGCAGGATCTGATTCGGGTGGTGGGGCTGGTATTCAAGCTGATATTAAAGCAATGCAAAGCTTTGGTGTGCATGCGTGTACGGCAATTACTGCATTAACCGCCCAAAATAGTTTGGGTGTAGAAGCAATAAATTCGATAGCAACTAATGTGATTGAGTCTCAACTACAGGCGCTCGCAACAGATATGCCTGCAAAGGTCATTAAAATAGGTATGTTGGCGAATGTGCAGCAAATTCAACTTGTGGCTGAACACATAGGTCATTACAAGCAAAAGTGGGCTAAACCGCCAGTGATAGTTTATGACCCAGTCGCCATTGCTACCAGTGGTGATAAGCTCACAGAAGAAGACACGGTTGACGCATTAAAAACGCATTTATTGCCGCTGGTTGATGTGATAACGCCAAATACCCATGAAACACAGTTGTTGACGGGAGTATATTTAATCGGACCAAGTGCAGTGCGTGAAGCGGCTAAAAAGTTACATGAAATGGGCGTGGCCTCAGTCGTGATCAAAGGGGGGCATTGGGATTATCCTAAAGGTTACTGCGTTGATTATTGTGCAACACAAGAGCACGAATATTGGCTTGGCAATGAATCAATAAAAACCCCTCACACACATGGTACTGGGTGCAGTTTATCTTCGGCGATAGCAGCTTGCTTGGCTAAAGGCTACCCGCTAAAAGATGCATTTATTTTAGGTAAAGCTTATATAAATCAGGGGCTTCATGTTGCTCAGCGTTTTGGTGAAGGGATAGGGCCGGTAGCACAAACGAGCTTTCCTGAGGACTTAACTTATTACCCACAAGTTATTGAACCCGGCAGCTGGCTTGCAGATGAACTCGATTTTGAACCGCCGAGTGAATTTAACTTTGCCGCGGGCTTTGCTGATACTGGTGGAGAGCTTGGGTTATACGCAGTTGTTGATAGTGTTGACTGGGTAGAGAAGTGTTTAGCCGCCGGTGTGCCCACAGTTCAATTGCGGGTAAAAGAACCGGACGACAATTTAGAAGCTGACATTCAAACAGCGATAACGCTGGGCACCAAGTATCAAGCGCGGGTATTTATTAATGATCACTGGCAACTTGCAATAAAGCATGGTGCTTATGGCGTGCATTTAGGCCAAGAAGACCTTAGTGATGCCGACTTACAGGCCATTCAGCAAGCAGGGCTGCGTCTTGGTGTATCAACCCATGGTTTTTATGAAATGCTCAGAGCACACAATTATCGACCCAGTTACTTGGCACTTGGTGCTATTTTTGAGACTACAACCAAAGATATGAGCGGACAAATTCAAGGCTTAGAAAAATTGTCACACTTTGTACCTTTGATGCGGCATCATTACCCAACGGTTGCCATTGGTGGTATTGACTTATCAACTATTTCTGACGTCGTTGCCACTGGTGTAGGCAGTGTTGCGGTGGTCAGAGCCATCACGCAATCACAATCACATCAAGCGGCTATTACGCAGTTACAAGCACAGCTTGGTTCATAGCTAGCCATGGTATTAGATGATAAAGAAAGGCTCAGATATAGTCGTCACATTTTGCTTAAAGAAGTCGGCGAAAAAGGGCAACTAAAGCTGAAAAAAGCCCATATAGCCGTGATTGGCTGTGGTGGATTGGGTAGCTCTGCATTGTTTTATTTGGCAGCCAGTGGGGTGGGAGAGTTGACTCTGGTAGATAATGATGCGGTTGATCTTTCAAACTTACAGCGACAAATTCTCTACAAAGTTAATCACATAGGGCAGCAAAAAGTAAACGCGGCTGGTAAGGTACTAGCTAGTTTAAATAATCAAATAGCACTTAATCCAATTTGTGTTGAGCTTAAAGGCGATAATATTGACACAGTGTTAAGTGCGGCGGATATTGTACTTGATTGCAGTGATAACTTTGCGACTCGTTATCTGCTTAATCAATATTGTTTGATGCATAAAAAAGTACTGATCTCTGGTGCCGCTATTGCGACAACCGGACAGGTAATGTGCTTTGACTTTCGCTATGAGTCACCATGTTACGCCTGTGTATTTCCGCCAACTCAACACAGCGATAAAGGTAACTGCGATACCTTTGGTGTGATTAGCCCTTTATTGGGTGTTGTTGGTGCACAGCAGGCTTTATTAGCAGTCAATATAAGTCTGGGGCATCACAGTGGTTGCTACTTTGCGAGTATCGATGCGTTGACTTTGAAGCAGTCAACGTGGCGGTTGGTTAAAGACTCTAGCTGCGTGGTATGCGCAGAGTAACAACAGGAGGCAAGAAGCAAATGAGGGGTCATTTGCTTCTTAACAAGTTACGCGTTTTGTGATGGTTTTATGGTAGCAAATGGAGCACCCATGCGCGTTACAGTTTCTGGTTGCTCACTATCTAAAAATTCAGCTTGGTTTGCACCCCATGCCAAAATCACCGTTGAACCAAGTTTGAAACGACCCATTTCCTCACCTTTTTTCAAAGTAACTGCATTACTGCCAGTGGCAGGGTAATCCCAGCTAAAAATATCGCTACCAGCTGGTGGTGTTACGGTTCCCGACCAAATGGTTTCTATGCTGGCTACAATTGTTGCGCCCACTAGCACCATGGCAAGAGGCCCTAGTTCAGTGTCAAAAATTGCTACTACCCGCTCATTACGAGCAAACAAGTTAGGTACGTTTTGTGCTGTCAGAGGGTTAACTGAGAATAAATCTCCTGGTACGTAAATCATGCGCTTTAAAGTACCATCGATTGGCATATGGATACGATGGTAGTCTTTTGGGGCAAGATAAATAGTCGCAAATTTACCACCGGAAAAGGGTAGGAAGTCTTCTTCTTTGCCACCGAGTAAAGCTTGTAAACTGTAATCATGGCCTTTAGCTTGAATGATTTGCCCATCAACAACATCACCAAGTTGGCTAATGGCGCCATCAACAGGGTGAGCAATGATATTGCTATCTTCTGCTAATGGGCGAATACCGGGTTTTAGTGGTCGGGTAAAAAATTCATTGAACGTTTTATAGTGCGTTGGGTTCTCATGCAGCGCCTCGCTCATATCGATTTTATATTGTTTGATAAATAGTTTAATGAGCTGTGTAGTAAGGCTACCAGCTTCGGCGGCTGCAAGTTTGCCTATTAGGCGTGAAAGCGCATGTTTAGGTAGCGCATACTGCATAGCAATTTTGAATTTATCCAAGTTCACGTTACTTTTTCCTAAAAAATTTTGCTGATATTAGCATAGATTTAAACACGCGGTGCGCGCGCACCAGCTCGACCATCAGCCATTGACTCTAATATACGGTGGTAACTGTCAAAGCGTAATTCACTGATATTACCGTCATTTACCGCCTCAATTAACATACAGCCCGGGTCGTTAAGGTGCTTACAGTCTCTAAAGCGGCACCCACCAATGAACTCTCTAAACTCTTTAAAGCACCATGTTACCCGCTCTACGTCTAAGTGCCATAAGCCGAACTCTCGTATGCCGGGAGAGTCAATTAAATTTCCGCCACTTGGCAAGTGATGCAGGCGAGATACCGTGGTGGTGTGCTGCCCTAAACCACTATTTTCGGAGACTTCTTTGGTTAGAATTTCAGCATTCGGGAGTACTGTATTTACGAGTGTAGACTTACCGACCCCCGACTGACCTACAAAAATATTGTTTTTGCCGATGAGCTGATGTTTTAGCGCTTCAATACCTTCGCCTGTTTTATTGCTCACAGACAACACTTGATAGTCGAGCTTGCGATAAATATTTAATATTTCATCGATATATCGTCTACTTTGCTCATCCAGTAAATCGACCTTATTCAACAATAAAATAGGCTCAATTCCCATATCTTCACAGGCAACTAAGTAGCGGTCAATGATATGCGGTGTAAATTCAGGTAATACCGCAGAGACCATTAATATTTGATCAATATTAGCCGCTACAACTTTAACGCCATCATAAAAATCTGGGCGAGTTAATTGTGAGCGACGTTCTTCGGTGGTTTCAATTACGCCTGCTAAGTCACCTTCGCTGACTTTAGCTCGGCGGAAAAAGACTTCATCACCGCACACGAGGCTTTTAACCGTGCGTCTGATGTTGCACCGTAAAATTTCACCTTGTTCCGTTTCAATATCGGCATGCTGGCCAAAGCGACTGATCACCACGGCATATTCACTTGGCCCTAAATTATCGGATTGCCAAGTGATATCTTTGCTGTCTGCTTTTTGCTGCTTAGCTTTGTGCAAACGTTTTTGGTGGTTGGCACTGATCCGTCTGGATTGGCCCTTACTAAGTTTCTTTTGTTTTGCCATATTATTTCGATCTGTCGCCTAGAAATAAGATAATTTGTTTAAATTTGCCTATTCCTGTACTGTTTGTTTTGTGAGCTGCATGTAATTGGTCTATAACTCAATTAAATGCCCCG
>NZ_ARPN01000127.1:0-12839 GCF_054966645.1 Pseudoalteromonas sp. SANK 73390 | reverse complement strand
GCATTTAATGCGGGCTTTTGTGTATTTATAACGTTATAAAGAGGTTTTTTCTTCTAATTCTTTAGCAGCGTTAGGGTCGTTAAATACCTCTAAGTCAAACTCTTTTTCGGATTTTGCAACGATACACGTCACCATACAGTCACCCGTTACATTAACCGCAGTTCGGGTCATATCTAATAAGCGATCTACGCCAATTATAATAGCTATTCCCTCTACTGGTAGTCCAACCTGATTAAGTACCATTGCTAACATGATCAAACCAACCCCTGGCACACCCGCTGTGCCTACAGAGGCTAAAGTGGCAGTAAGAATAACCATCAAATAATCGGAAATACTTAAATCTACGGCAAATACTTGCGCGATAAACACGGTTGCAACACCTTGCATAATAGCCGTGCCATCCATATTAATGGTTGCGCCTAAGGGTACCGTAAATGAGGCTACAGAGTTGTGAGCACCGAGTTTTTTGGTTGCGGTTTCTAGTGTTACAGGCATTGTAGCACTTGAGCTTGACGTGCTAAAAGCAAACATACACGCATCTTTCATTTTCTTTAAAAAGGTTATTGGGCTAAGTCCAGTGAGTACTTTCAAAATAATAGAGTAGTTAATTAGCGCATGTATAAATAATGCTGCGAGTACAACAAAAAAGTATTTAGCAAGACTCCAAATTAAACCAATTTCAATGGTAGTGAATAACTTGGCCATTAAACAAAATACGCCATAAGGTGCTAGGTTCATTAGAATAGTCACAAGCTTTAGCACCACTGCATTTAAGTCATCAAATACTTTAGCAACGCGTTTACCTGGTTCACCAGATAGTGCCATTGCAATACCAAACAATAACGCAAACACAATCACCTGAAGCATATTGCCACTGGCCATGGCGTTGATTGGATTAGTTGGGAACATATTGATGATAACTTGCGCTAAGGTAGGTGCTTGCTGCGCATCGTAACTGGCATTGGTTGGCAACTCTTGGCCTACTCCAGGTGTAAAAATGAGCGCCAAAGAAATAGCCACAGTAATGGCTATTGCTGTCGTCATCAAATACAAAGCAATAGACTTTCCGCCCAAACGGCCGAGTTTCTTAGGATCACTTAAACTGCAAGTGCCGCAAACTAAAGAAATAAACACCAAAGGCACAACCAGCATTTTTAAGCTGGCAATGAATATTTGCCCACCAACATGGAACAACCCATCGACTAAAAAGCTTTTAACTGGAAAATCAAACAGGCCAAGTGGGATAAGATATTCTGCTTGGCCAGAAAATAGCGCTTGCAGTAATAAACCTAGTACGATCCCAGATACCATGCCGAGCATGATCCGAGTCGTTAAACTCATTTTGTTATTTTTTTGCATATTATGTATGTACTGATTTACGTCAATAGATCTGCATAGCCTAACAGGCCGCTTGATTTTGGCCAAAAAAAATCGGTCAGAAATAACAAAAAACTGTGATTTTTTTATACTTTCTAAGGTAGTATGAGAAAAATTTTGCTTTGAATTTGCTAGGGAGAGAGGTTAATGCCTTTTATGCGCTGGTTTAGCATGTTAATGCTTGGCTTGTTACTAACTGCTTGTGGCGGTGGTGGCTCAATTGAAAAAACGACGAATAATGGCGATGGTACATCCGCTACTGATGGAGACATTACATTTACAGTTACAGTTGCAGATAGTGACGGTAAGCTATTTGACGAGACTAATCCTATAAAACAAGGCTCAGCTGGAATCGTTACTGCTACGCTATTACAAGATGATAAACCTTTAAATAATAAACTCATTCAATTTCAGCTAAACCACTCAGGCAGACTAAGTCCTGAAGCAGGTACGGGGGCGACCAATTCAGATGGTGTCGCAACCATCACAATAGAAAGTGGAGAGAATCGTGGCTGGGGTGAAGTGATCGCAACCTACACTCATAGTGAAGGCAACCTTGTCACCAATAAAACTGTTTTTTACTCTTCTGGCGATGAAGCTGATGCAGAAGATGACAGTACAAAACTTAATATTAAGGTGTTGGCTAACTGCCCTTCAGGATGGGAAAGTGAGCGAGACAGTGTATCACTGGAAACTCTTTCTTCAGCCTGTACTGTAACCAATAACATAGACGCGATTGCCGAAGTTGATGTACTTGTGGAAGCATCAAGTACTAAATCAGGTCAAGGTATTGCGGGCGTACTTATTAATTTAGCCGCGGACATTGGTACAATCTTGTCGGGTGAAAAAAGTGTTTCCGATAACTTTGGTTTCGCACTGTTTAAATATCGTCCGCCATTGCAAGGCGGAGCGGGTCAATTGACAGCGACATTTAACGATGTTTCTACGAGTTTTGCATTTACCAGTGGCGCTGAAGATTTAGCGTTAACGATAGATAATGGTCTTAAAAAAGATACACAAGGTAATGATATTGCACTTGGTGCTGGTGAAACGACTTTGTTAACCGTGGAAATTAGAGATCAAAATGGCAGTTATGTAACGACGCCACTAGATGTTGCATTTTCGTCTGGGTGCGCTGAAGGCGAAAAAGCTGAGGTTGATGCAAACGCAACCAGTGTGGGCGGTATTGCTTATTCAACTTATAAAAATCTGGGGTGTGATATTGCAACTGGTGATACGGTATCGGTGACTATTTCAAAAGGGGGCAACTCTGTTAGTGAGCAAGTTGTGATCCCTGTCTCTCCTGCTAAACCACAGTCAATAGAGTTTTTGGATGCTTCAGAAAGCTTATTGGCACTAAAAGGTACAGGTGGACCTCAACGTAAAGAGTCGTCAGAACTTTCATTCAAACTTATTAATAGCTTAAGCGGCGGTGCGGCTAATCAACGGATAGACTTTAGGCTTCGAGCTAAGCACAGTGATGCTACTTTGGTGCCAGATAGTGTACGTACTGACTCGCAAGGCGAAGCGAAAGTGATTGTGAGTTCAGGTAATGTGTCTTCGAGCTTTGTGGTTCAAGCTTGCTTTATACCCGCAGATCTTATTCCAACTAATAGTAATGATGAAGTCACTTGTTGGCAGGAGCGCTTTGATGCATGTGATGTGACAAGTAATAAGCCTGACGGGTGCCCTGTGGGAAGTATAGATTTGGTCCCGCAAGACAAAGCTATTATGTCAGTGTCAAGCCGTTTAAGTGTGACCAGTGGCTTGCCCGTTAACTCAACTATGTCGCTTTCAGTAGGTACAGTGAATACTGAAACACTCAATGTGAGCAATGTGGAAATCCCAGTACAAGTCAATGTTGCAGACAGATATGGCAACTTCGTACATGATGGTACTAAAGTGTTTATCAGTGCAGAAGGAGGTGCGGTTGGCACCGTAGATGGTACCCAGTTTAATGCTGAACTTGAATGTGAAACTACCGATGGCCGTTGCAGCGCAACTTGGGTGAGCCAAAATATTATTCCATTTGTGAGCAATAAACCATCAAGCGATCCTCGCAGCACAATAGATTGTGAGTTACCAAATCAAGTTAGTTGCTCTACCAATTACTGGGGTAATACTGTGGGCTCTTACAATCCGAAAAAGCTTTACGCAGCAAAGCGTTCTTATTTAATTGGACAAGGTACGTCAAATCCATCGCACGAACAAATTATTAACGTTGGGAATAACCAAATAAATGAGTCGGTATTAGAAAGCACCAGGAACTGTAATTTATATGGTGAGCAATCAGCGCCTTGTATTAATGGTATCTTAAATGCGGCCAATGATGATGAGGGTGTTCCACTTGCCGGGCGAGCCACGCTAATCGCTATTACCGATGGAGAAGAGAATTTTAATGATGTGAATGGCAATGGTTTATTCGATGAGAATGAATTTAGCCTTGTGTTCGATGTGCCAGAAGCATTTAGGGACGATAATGAAGATGGCGTTTATGGAGGAACAAACTGCTTGCCAAATAGTGTAACTAACCCTTGTTCTCCGCTTAATTCGGATGCGGGTCACTTTGAAAAACTCTGGGATGGTAATGGTGATGGCGTATTTACTGATCGAGATAGAAAATACAATGGATTAAGCTGTACGGTAGAGCAACAAGCTGCTAATCAATGTAGTAAATCAATTATTGATGTGTTCGACAGTGCAGAAATTATTATGTCTGGTAGTGTACCTGTGTATCGATTTACAGTGCCTACAGGTTCTAGCTTAGGTAATAATCTCACGGTACCAAGCTCATGTTCTGATGTGTTTGTAGGTGGTATTACAGCTTTGGATTTAGAGCCTTCTGATACGGCGGATTACTGTGATGTAACGGGCATTGATTTTAGTAATAGTACTATTGATAAAGTCGAGGTGATACTCTTTTTTAGTGATGTCAATAATAATCCACTACCGCAGGGCACTGAAATATCAATTAGTACGGATAATGGCCTGTATTCTGGTCCGACCGACTTGACCGTGAGCCAGTCAATGGATACTAAAGCGTCCAAAATTGCGTTTATAATTGGCAGAGAAATTGAAGCCAATCAGAAGAAACAAGGACAGATATCGATTGTATTTACGACCCCTGCGGGTGTCATTACCACGGCTACCTTGGGTGTAGTGGATGCTGGGTAATAAGTAAAGCATTGAATGCCAACCATCAGGTTGGCATTTTTCTATTGTTTCCATTATATTGCGCAGCTTAAATTTGGCTTTGTACTTTTTGTTTAAAATAGCAACAGTAATTGTGTAATTAATCATTAAACAGCTAAAAGATTGTATTTAAAGCTTGTAACAATAGGTGTTTGTAGATATACCTATAAATATTAGTCGCCCAAAATGGGCAGAAACTCAGACAAAATGGGTCAAAAATAGGCAGCTATGGGCAAATCGCTAGTAATTGTAGAGTCTCCCGCGAAGGCAAAAACAATTAATAAATACTTAGGTAAGGACTTTGTCGTTAAGTCCAGTGTTGGGCATGTGCGTGACTTGCCGACTTCTGGTGCAGGAAAGACTAAAGGCTTGGCTACAAAAAGCCCAGCCGAAGTCAGAAAAATGTCACCTGAAGAGAAAGCCATTTATAAAAAAACCAAAGATTACGTTAACTTAGTTGCACGTATGGGGATTGACCCAGAGAAAGGTTGGGAGCCCCATTACGAAGTACTGCCAGGTAAAGAAAAGGTTGTACAGGAACTTAAAAAACTTGCAGAGAACGCTGACCATATCTATCTCGCAACCGATTTGGATAGAGAGGGGGAGGCAATTGCATGGCACCTTGAACAGATCATAGGTGGCGATGAACAAAAATATAAGCGCGTTGTATTTAACGAAATTACTAAAAATGCTATTCAACAAGCCTTTGAAGCGCCAGGTCAATTAAATACAGATATGGTGTATGCGCAGCAAACACGTCGTTTCTTGGACCGTGTAGTTGGTTTTATGGTGTCACCATTACTTTGGCAAAAAGTAGCACGAGGCTTGTCAGCAGGGCGTGTGCAGTCGGTTGCTGTAAGGCTACTTGTTGAACGCGAGCGAGAAATTAAAGCATTTATCCCCGAAGAGTTTTGGGATGTTCATGCTGATGTTACTGCAAAAACACTAGCAATTCGTTTAGAAGTAACCAAGTATCAAGGCAGTGCTTTTAAACCTGTTACAGAAGATCAAGCTATGGGTGCTGTAAAGGTACTTGAGCACTGTGACTACAAAGTTGTTAAGGTTGAAGAAAAGCCAAGTAAGAGTAAACCAAGCGCGCCATTTATTACTTCAACCATGCAACAAGCTGCGAGCACGCGCTTAGGGTATGGGGTGAAGAAAACCATGATGCTCGCTCAGCGCCTGTATGAAGCAGGTTATATTACCTATATGCGTACTGACTCAACGAACTTATCGAATGACGCGGTAGGCATGTGCCGAGACTATATTGGCGAGCAATTTGGTGACAAATATTTACCTGACAATCCAATAAAGTATAGCGCCAAAGAAAACGCTCAAGAAGCGCACGAGGCAATACGTCCATCAGATGTGAATGTGTTATCAGGCCATGTTGAAGGCGTTGATGCCGATGCTAAAAAACTGTATGAACTCATTTGGCGTCAATTCGTAGCGTGTCAAATGATGCCTGCAGAATATGACTTAACAACCGTGACTGTTGGTGCTGATGATTATACTTTAAAGGCGAAAGGGCGCGTCATGCGTTTTGATGGTTGGACCAAAGTTCAGCCTTCAGTTCGCAAGAAAAATGAAGAAGATCAGTCTCTTCCTGCAGTGGCTGTAGGTGATGTAATTAACTTAGTCGCACTTGACCCGAAACAGCACTTTACCAAACCACCAGCACGTTTTAGCGAAGCAAGTTTAGTAAAAGAGCTTGAAAAACGAGGAATAGGTCGGCCATCAACATATGCATCTATTATATCTACTATTCAAGAAAGAGGGTATGTACGGGTTGAAAGTCGTCGCTTTTTTGCGGAAAAAATGGGTGAGATTGTTACGGATCGTTTAGTTGAAAACTTTAATGATTTGATGAACTTTGACTTTACCGCAAAAATGGAAGACAGGTTAGATGACATCGCTGAAGGTGAGCGTGTTTGGACTCAAGTACTTGATAAATTTTACGCTAATTTTTCAAAACAGTTAGAAGTTGCTGCAGGAGATGAAGGCGAAGGCGGCATGCGTCAAAATGTCATGGTTGAAACTGACATTGACTGTCCGACATGTAGCCGAAAAATGGGTATTCGTACAGCTTCTACTGGCGTGTTCTTAGGGTGTACTGGTTATAACTTACCGCCTAAAGAGCGCTGTACCACCACGATGAACTTGGTATCAGGAGATGAAGCAGTCGCCGCAGATGTTGAAGACGTTGAAACAGAAACTCTGATGCAAATGAAGCGCTGCCCAATCTGTGAAACAGCGATGGATTCCTATTTGATTGACGAAACTCGCAAGTTACATGTATGTGGTAACAACCCAGCCTGTCAGGGACATGTGGTTGAAAAAGGCACGTTTAAGATAAAAGGCTACGACGGCCCCATTATCGAATGTGATAAATGTGGCTCTGATATGGAGTTGAAATCTGGCCGTTTCGGAAAGTATTTTGGTTGTAGTAGCGAGGAGTGTAAAAATACTCGTAAGTTACTTAAAAATGGTGAACCTGCGCCGCCAAAAGAAGACCCGGTGCATTTACCTGAACTAGAGTGTGAAAAGTCAGATGCTTATTTTGTACTTCGTGATGGTGCATCAGGGATTTTCTTAGCTGCACATACCTTCCCTAAATCTAGAGAAACGCGTGCACCAAAAGTGGCTGAATTGAAACGCTTTAGAGATAGGATCTCTCCTAAGTTTTATTATTTAGCCGATGCACCAGAGCAAGATGATGATGGTAACCTTGCTGTAATTCGTTACTCAAGAAAAACCAAAAGCCAGTATGTTATGAGTGAGGTTGATGGCAAAGCAACTGGCTGGAAGGCAACTTATGATAACGGTAAGTGGGTGATAGAAACCAAAGCATCGAAAAAGAAAAAATAATAAAAAGCCGGGTTAACCCTAATGCTGATCAGTTAAGAAATATTTAACGATCCATTGACCGGTTTTTTGAATGCTTCAAAATCCGATATCAGTTATTGATATCGGATTTTTTATGCGCTTTGAAACAGAATTAGCTACAACTTTTGATGCTTTTTATACTTTTGAAAAGTTTGCAGAAATACTATCGCCTCAATTACTTGAACAATTAAGTTACTTTAAATTGCCACCAAAACGAGAAGATAGGCGTTATCGTAGATGGGTTAAGTCAAAGGCTTCTATATATCCGACTAATAAAAATGCCAATCAGCTTAACTGACTGGCATTACGGGTTAACCCGGCTTTTTTATGCAGTAATGAATGAGGTTCATGTACTCAAAGTATTACAATTGTACGCTGTTGACGGTTTGATAGTTGCTGCTTGATAGCTCGTCATTGACACAATCTAATACGTACTTTTTAAGGTCGTCAGCTTCTACACCATCGTTATTTGCCCACTCTAAGCACATTTGCGTAAACTCTTGTACTAACTCTTGAGATGCTACTGTATTTTCGTTAGCCATGCTACTTGTGGCAACGAAAGTTAATGTAGCAATTATGCCAAGGAATGTGTTTTTCATTTTGTTTACCTTAGGTTATTTTGACCCACACTTTTTAAACTAAAAAAACGTTATTGGAAAACGAAATAAATTGCTCGTCAAAAGTTGTAAAAGTAATGCATGTTCGTGCTGTTGATATAAGGGGAGTAAGGTTGAGCATTCGGGCTCATTAACGTGAGAAGCCGGTTGGGTAAACAAGGTGTTAATGGTATTCTTTCTATATGCTTAGTGTAGTTAAGGGTGTATTAAAGACCAAAAATAACGGTTTCGATTTTTAATACGCGACTGCTGACAGTGGTAAAAAAGTAATAAAGCTAATGTTGCCACCAGCAATTGTTTAACGGGTAATACATTACCTTTTATAAACTCGATGAGGGTTAACTGCTGAGCTGCGATAGGCAGCCACTGCACTAAATCACTCGCAATATCGTATGTGACCACCATACTCAAAGCGACGGACACTAGTAAAACCATGGTGATATATGATGAGTTTCTTTAAAAGATTTAGCTCAACTGACACAAAGACTTACAAGCCGGCAGGCAATAGAAAAGCCGACTAGCGTATGACAGTGTAGTGTAAGCCTTTGGTTGACCCCTTTGGGTAGTTTCATTGGGATATTTTTTCTACAATATCACCTGACTTGCCAAAATACCCGAATTGCTACTGAAAAAACATCCAGCAAAGACCAACACGCCCTAGTAAAGTAAGTGCAATAAACTCAAACGACATATTGATGCTAATACCAAATTGTTCTTAAGGCGCAGATCCGTAAGTAACCTTTGATACTTTCTCAATACCAAGCCAAGCATTGGGAAGGAGTACATGGTAAAAGACTGCATGTCACAAAATTATTGCCAGTATGGGTTTTCACACCAGATCTCCACTGTATTTTCATCAGACAATTTGTGGATTTGTTTGAGATATTCAAGAGCTGCGGAAGACGAATGGGCTTTGTGCCAGCGCATTTATTACCATAGTGCTGTTTAAATTCGACTTCTAGCTGTTGCTAATCTATGGGTTTTACGAGTTTCACTAACTTATGGCTCGGTGAAAAAATGTTAATAATTTCAATATCAAACAATCGTTTTTGTGGTGTGTGAGGGGGAGATTTAGGTTTCATCTTTTATATTCAAATTGCAATGTTTTGGCTGTGTGATTTAAAAAGTTGCAATTTCAGGGTAGTAAGATCGTTTATTCCTTCAATAAATTCAAATAATTAAGTTAGTTCCTGGGGGGACCTATAAAAGTAACGGGAAACTTCTCAAAACCGTCTTATTGAAATCTAGTAGTACCAAGGGGAATAACAAGTTACCGAATTAAAAAAGGGATGATCACCAAAGGAGCGGAGATCCATCAGGGCTAGAGAGGGTTTGGAGTTGAGCTCCTGTTGCTCGATGAGTTACAACTATTGCTGCGCTGTTTTATGTTTAGGCATATTTAGCTCTGAATTTAGTTCAGAACTTTATTTTATAAGTTAAACGTATCCTACGGCTAGGTGTAGTTTAGGTAATGTCAAAGTTAAATGGTTGTTTTTGTATAGTATTTTATTTCTGTCTCATATTTTAAATTTATTGGCTCAAATTTTATACCCCAAAATTCATTATACAAGTCATAGTGAGTTAGCGCATTAGAGAATTAATTATGGTATTGAGATATGGACAATCAAATTGAGGAAAAAAAAAGAACAACTCTAATAGAAGGCTTTAGTCAGCTTTGTAGAAGTCCAGTCTTTAAGCACGGATTTAATGCTAGTGCCTTAACATTAAGTGATAAATATGCACTTGTTAGTTGTACACATAATAAAATAGTCACTTCATGTACATTTGATTTGAACACATTGACACCTTTATCTCCTTTTAATGATCCAGAACTGCTATCGATGTGGAAACAGCACAATAAATTGGATAAAACTACACTAGATATATTATTTTCAGATGACTGGCTGCAAGAGTCATTAGCTAGTTTAATAGATATGCCAAAACCAATACAGTTAACTAAAAATTTTAAACTTGATCAAAAGCTAGGGTCACTAGTATTTCTTGAGCCTGAATTACTAGTAGCTTTAGCTACCCTCAAAGAAAATATTACTTCTAAAGAAAGCTCACTGTTGGACTCAGACAGGTTTATTCAATCTCTTATGCCTACAATGATAAAGAGGTTGTTGTCGATTTGCCATAATGGAATTGTCTTCTTTGAAAAAAAATATCATCTAAAACCAACGAATAGCCATAGCTTTCGCTCTAGGTTTTTTAACCAGTTTCCTGCTTTATGGCGGCAAGTTAATCAGTTTATTAGTTTTTGGATTGATTATATGTGTGAGTTCACTTCACATTTAGTGCACGATAGTAATTTAATACAGCAGCAGTTTTTTAACTCAGTCCCTCCGGGTAAACTCATTGCAATTTCAAGTAAGATAGGAGACACCCATAATAAAGGTAGATTTGTATTAATTTGTACTTTCGAGTCAGGTAAAAAAATATGCTATAAGCCGCGAGCTCTAAAACTGGATTATCAGTTTTATCAATTCATCAACTTTATTAAAAAAAATGATAAAACATTCAATGTATATCAGCCAGAGTTTTTATTACGAGAAAACTATGGTTGGATGGAGTATATAGGGCGCAAGCCGTGTTCAGATAAAAACACTGTAAAAAAGTATTACTACAATTCGGGTTATTTACTGGGCATATTATATCTATTAGAAGCAGAAGATATTCACTTTGAAAATGTAATTTCTCAAGGAAGTTCACCAGTTATAGTTGATTTAGAAAGCTTATTTCATCAAAGAGATGATGCCATTTCATGTGATAATGGATTTGATCCGCTAGAACATTCTGTACTTAAAACTCACCTAATACCACAATTTAAGGTCGAGAATTATAAGCAAGATTGCGCAGCAATTATTTCAATTTCTGATTATAGTCAGACAATTGAGCGTAGTAGTTTACCGTCTTTTAAAGGTCGAGATATTCCTGTTAATGGTTACGAAGATGACTTTCTCTTGGGTTTTAATACGGGCTATCGTTGTTTGCTAGCACTAAAAAGCAAACTCCCGGCTCAGCTTTTAAAATTCAAAGGTATTGAATCACGTTATGTTGCTAGGCCAACAAGCGTTTATAGTCAGTTACTTAAAAATTCGTATCAACCTTACTATCAACAATCAGGCGTAAAGCTAGAGCTTTCATTTGAACGATTGTGGATAGATGCAAAAAGAAGAACGTTTCTTTCAAAGTTGTTAGATGCTGAAAAAAGAGCTTTATTACAGGGTGATATTCCACTTTTTACAACTAAAATAGGTGAACAGTCAGTCTATTTCGAAAGCCAGCTATTGCATTCTGACTATTTTTATTCAGATAGCTTTAAACTCGTAATGACAAAGCTGCATAGATTGTCTGATGAAGATTTAAAAGCACAAGAAAAAATAATCAGAGTGAGTTTAAATCTTAATAATCTGAAAAATCCATCATTATTGAAGGGAACGTTTAACCTTCTTCCTCCAGTATCTAAAAATACACTTGCCCTATACAGCAATGTAATTTATGACACTATATTTAATCAGGCTTCAATGACGCCAGATTATATTTTTTGGCCATTATATAAAGTTAACCAAGGCGGGCTATTATGTCTCGATAGTACGAATTATCAATTGCATGATGGGTTGCTAGGCATATATATATACTTAGCTTATGAAGAATCGATTTTCCCAGCACAAGAAAAGCTTACATTGATAAAAAGTGCATTCTTTAAGTTGTTAGAAAGTTTAAGCGGGGATAATTTTAAAGGTGAGCCCTGTGGTGCTTTCGATGGACTAGGTGGAGTAGTTTATGCTATCTCTCATTTATTTCATCTTTGGCAAGAGCCCAAGCTGCTTGAATTTGGTAAGCTTTTTATAGCTAAACTAAAAATTAAAGTGACTTCAGATAAAACTTTCGATGTTCAAGCAGGAAGTGCTGGGGCGATATTGTGTCTGTTATCTTATTACAAGGTGACTGCATGTAAAACTGCACTCTCGTTGGCATATGAATTTGGTGAGCATTTATTACGCTCCTTCGTAATCGACAACGAACGAGTTGGTTGGAAGAACGGGAATCTAAAAAATACTATATTGACAGGCTTTTCTCATGGAAGCAGTGGCATGGTATTTGCGCTAGCCCAATTAAACCAGTTATCCCCTGATCCTAGGTATTTAGACATAGCTTCTCAGGTGTTCGAGTATGAAAGAAAAACGTATTGCGACTCAACAGGCAACTGGAGAGACCTTCGTTATACCTCTAAAGCCCAGCAAGAAAGTTGCTCTATGCCAGCGTGGTGTAGTGGTTCAATGGGAATTGGTTATAGCAAGTTAATCATGTTAGGCCAGTTTGATAATAAATTTGACGATGAATTCATTAGAGACATTAAATTAGCCTATCGGCATATAACTTCAAATCAAGAATTTCGCAGTTATGTCTTATGTCATGGTCACTTTGGTAATTTAGAATTCATCCAGCAATTTCAGTTAAACGAAACTTTATCGAATACCGATATTACCTCTGATTCATTGATCTACTCCCATTTAGGTCGGCATTTACAAGGTATAAATGCAAATGGAATTTTTAAAGATGGGAAAAATTTTGAGTCAGTTGGCTTTATGAACGGAATTTCAGGAATTGGCTATCAACTCTTAAGGATATTATACCCGAAGCAGGTTCCAAGCATATTGATGTTGCAAACGCCATTTTAAGTATATCAACCAAGCCTTCTATAGGATTGAGGAAGGTTTTGGTTTTTTAATATTCAATCCATTTAAGGAAGTCGTTATGAAT
>NZ_ARPN01000126.1:0-10230 GCF_054966645.1 Pseudoalteromonas sp. SANK 73390 | reverse complement strand
GTAAAGATCAACAGACCCTAGTAAATAGCATGTATGACCGCTATTTAAAATAAAGTTTCGGTTTGTATGTGGGAGTCTGAGCAAGGAGGGTTATAGTCCCCCCTTTTTATGTACTCGGTTATTAATCGTTAACTGATCAACATTACGCTTTAGCCTAGTGAGCTTTTTCTTACAAAGCTTAAATATGTTTCTAAGCTTTGCTGCCAAAGTGTCATGGCTTGGGTAAGCTCGCCATTACTTGCTTTACCATCAAGTAAGCGGCGCTCCACTTTTTTTAGTGCTAAGCCATATCGATTAAACCCTAGTTGCATAGCAGTACTTGCTTGTCGATGTAGCAGTTTAATGCACTGTTCGTTATTTGCTCCCTCTAATTGTTGAATATGAATCAGTTTATTGCGAGCAGAGAGAACAAACTCGTTATAAACAGAAGAAATCTCGTCTTCACTAAAGCCACTTTTTAGTGAATTAACAGCAGTATCATCATAAAGTGTGTCTGAAAGCTCAACACTGATAGTTGGCTTTTGTGCTCTTTGTGAGTCACTGAGGGCACTGCGCAATTTTTCTTGCTTGATAGGTTTTCCTACAATATCCTTGATACCTAAAGTTAAGTATTCTTTTATTTCATCTGGGCTCAAGCTTGCAGTGAATGCTAAAAATGGCGTGCGCTTATTTTTATGTTCCATCGTCTTGAGTTTACGCATGACTTCTTGGCCTGTTAAATCTGGCAAGTTCATGTCTAAAAGAACCACATCGAATTGGTATTGTTGTAACAGTGCAATGGCACTTTGACCGTCAGTTGCTAATTTTACTTTGTGTTCATCCGTTGCCATAAACTCAATGGCTATTTTTTGGTTTAGATCTAAATCTTCAACAAGTAACACGTTGAGGCCGATTAGGCATTCTGGATTATGATGGCGTTGCTCTACAAGGCTCAGTTCACCCAGAGCTAAAGTGACGGTGAAGCTAAATATGCTGCCTTGACCAATGGCACTTTCGATTAGCAGTCGTGACCCTAAACGCTCTAATAAACGACTGGTTATGGCTAAACCAAGCCCGGTACCGCCTTTAATTTTGCCTGCACTACTTTGGACATACGGCTCGGTTAATTTATCAATATCTTCTTTGTCTATCCCAGGCCCTGAATCAATCACGCTAAAGCGCACTTGGTGACTCATGTTGTTTTCATTCACAAGTTCAACACGAATTTTCACACTTCCCTTATCGGTAAATTTAATGGCATTGCCGACTAAATTGATTACGATTTGACGAAGCTTTTGTTGATCACAGTAATAACAGGCTTGCTCTGGCAGGTCATAAACTAATTCAAAAGAAAGCTTTTTCTGTTCAGCTAATGGACTCAGTAATAAACAGAGGTTATTGAGCCAGCTTTTTAATTCGACGTCCTCTTCATACAGCGCTTCGTCGCTTTGATCTAAACTGGCGTAATCGAGTACTTTATCTATGAGTAAGTTGAGGGACTCTGCAGAGTTGATGATGGCTTCACAGTAGGCCTTATTACGGTGATTTGTAGTTCGATTTAGTACCAGTTGTGCGCTGCCAAGAATGCCATTGAGCGGTGTGCGAATTTCATGACTAATAGTCGATAAAAATAGCCCTCTGATCTCTAAGTCTTTTTGAGCTTTTTCGGTCAGGCGGTTGAGGTTTAGCTCCCTTCGTTCATTGCATAGCAAAGCCATGCCAGTGGCATAAAATATGGGGGCTAATACACCGTTAATAAATAATGTGGTTACAAACCAATTATCCTCAAGTAGGTTAAATTGTGTCACGTCACCCATTAAAAAAGTACGTGCAATGAATGCGCACATAACAAGGCATAAAATGATGGTGTAGACAATGGTGCCATTAGGATATAAAGGCCTTGCAAAACGCAAGAACAGATATAGCAAAAATATAGTTTCAGTAATGTGTTGCAGGTCTGAAACCAGTATTCGATAGCGTAAATTACTATCTATAGCCGTAAAGTACACTAAGCCAATAAATAAAATAGCGGTTATACATAAAAAGAGTTTTAGCTCAGTCCCTTTATAACCAAGAAATTGAGACAGTGCAAAACAGTGAATAATAGAGGCGGTAAAGAGTAACGCATTGGCACAACCAATACTTTGCCACATATCTAATTGGCTATGTAGAGCAAAACCAATGATGGCGGCAAACAATACCAGTGGGTAAAAAATATATAGTAAAGTGCCCGGAGTGTCTTTATTGGTCCGCCAAGTTAAAAAATTGAGTAACACCATCATCGCCATCATGGCAACACTGGTGACGTAGAGAGTTTGTGGATCGAACATAGTTTTTATTATTGTTATGCAGGGCACTTAACTGTAAGCATAGAGATTTGTGTTAGGTGAGTAAAGAAACAAAACAGCCGCTATTGCGGCTGTATACGAAATCAACGGTTATGCAGGTACTACATTTGAGAGTTAGCGAATTTCGTCAGGAATATTTTGTTGTGCCCACGAGAGTAACTCAATACGGTTACGGCACTTGGTTTTTCTAAATGCACTGTATAAATGTGTTTTCACCGTATGGGGACTAATATTTAAGTCTTCGGCTATTTCTTTATTTTTTGCGCCTTTGCTCATTAACGAAATAATAGCTTTTTCACGTTTGGTTAGCTTAACGGGTTCGATATCGCCTTCGGTCAGCTTGTGTAGTGCATCTTTATTAAATTGTAGCATTCGATTAAGTGCGTTACACATAATGTCACGGCGATACCAGAGTTGATTTTCCATTAATAATCGAATGCCTTTCATTAACACATCTGCGTTATCGGTGGTATAAAATACACCGCGGATCCCACTTAACAAGGCGCGATTAGCTAACTCTGGGTTTTCATCAAGGTTAAATAAGACAATGTCGCAATTGACTTTGAGGCGGCTTAGCTGCTCTTTTAGTGTGACCCAAGCTTCCTTTGGGGCTGTTTCGATAAAAAGGATACGGGTACCCTCTGGCACCTCTTCTATTTCTGTACTGGTTGTAACTTCCAGCCCTTGTGTTTTTAGTAGAGGTTGTAAGATATTGATGCCTATGGTGTTTATAGGATCTTTATCTAATAATAAAAAGGCAGAACTGCTCATTGATGCTAACACTCTCATTCAAACGGATGATTTAATGCTAACATGAGGTTCCGCCCTTTTGTATTAGTATTTTCATCAAGCTTTAGAAGTATTTGCTATATGTTACTGCTCAGTAAACCTATGAGCAGTAACAATTTATAATTAATGCAAGCTAACTTCATGATATAAATAAAGTTTTGTTTTTGTGGATAATAAGTTAATTGTTTACATTAATTAACATAGAATAATTTAGATTAATCCTTTTTTCGTATCTTGATAAGGAGGCCAGCCCAAAGGCTTGCCAGCAAGCAAGTGTAGGTGAACATGGTAGACTGTCTGCCCGCCATGCTCATTACAATTCATTACCGTGCGGTAACCGTCTTCTGCGAACCCATTTTCTTTGGCAAGTTTTGCAGCTATGGCATAGAGGTGGCCAATAAGGTGTGAATTGTGTTCATTAACATCATTAATTGTGGCAATACGTTGTTTTGGGATCACCAAAACATGAAATGGAGCCTGTGGGTTGATATCTTTAAATGCTAATGCCAGCTCATCTTCATAAACTACGTCAGCTGGAATTTCTTTGTTGATTATTTTGTCAAAAATGGTGCTGTCGGTCATATTAGATCCTACTAAAATGTTGGTTAATCGTTACACTAATGACAAAGTTTACTGAGCCTGTCAAACTGGATATGCCAATATCGTATAAAATGACAGGACACTGTATGAGTATTAAACCCTTTGTTGTGACGCTTACTTTATTTCTGGGGTGTACTTTCGAGTTTGCACATAGCGCCACGGTTAACTTTTCAACAGAGCTTTATCCTTTACAGATAAATGATGAGGTAGTGGAGCACTCATTGTTTAGTAAGGTGACAGAACTCACTCTCTCCCCAGGCAATTATGCCCTAAAACTAAAATACAGCGATTTGTATGAGTTAGAGTATGATGAGCATGAAGTTGTTGAGTCTGAGCCATTTTGGGTCACGTTGAATATTCACCAAGAGGGTGATTATACTGTGTTATTCACGCGCCCTGATGAGGTTGAGTTGGCAAAGCAGTTCGCGAAAAAGCCCATGGCTCAAATACAAACGCCAGATCAACAAGTGCGCACATTAGGTGTTTTAAAGCGAAGGCCATTGCTTGCCTATGTTAATGATGAGGTTCAGCATGCACCTAAAGTTTTACCGGTAGAACTGCAAACTGCATCATTACCTGCATCAGTAACGCCAAAGCAACAGCCGCAAGGAGTATCGCATCCAGATGCATATTTGATGTTGGAATTTTGGTGGCAACAGGCCAGTGAAGCACAGCGAACGGCGTTTTTAGAAAAAATTAAGGGCCCGTAATAGGCCCTTAAAAATTACTCAAAGTAAATGCTTATTTATCAAAAATAGCGTCTATCGAGCCTTGTGCTAAAGAATGATAGCCCGGGCGTGCTTTTTGATAAACGTCATAAGCCCACTCGCGTTTACCGTTTTGCACAAGTGCTTTGTAGAGTCTTACAATCAGCTTACGGCGCCCAATGGTTGTTAGGTGCTTTTCCAATGCTGGATAAACGCGCTGATAGCCATTATTCACAGCTAACATATACCATGCAAAAGCACGTTCAGCGTTGGTTGATTGTGTTAAGTTAAAAGCATTATCTAATTCACTCATACGCTCAGCACTTAAATCACGTGGTAGGTTATTAATGAAGTGCAACCACTCATGTACTGTCCATTGATTCGTAGGTAGACTACTAAGCGGTTGCTTATCGTTTAGCCAGGCTTGGGTTAAGGCGTCTATCTTATCGAATGCATCAGAGGTTGGGTTGGGCGCATCACTAGGTAGACCGGGTTTAAAAATCCACTCTTTTGCTTTATCTAAACTCACTACCCCAGGGTGTTTTTCAAGTAAATTGGTGTTCAAATATTCAACAAATTGTGCGGTGGTTAAAGATTTAAATGAATAGGTTTTAAAGTACTCTTTGACGAACACATCAAACTTTTCACGGCCAAACTTTTCTTCTAGATAAATTAAAAATAGCTGACCTTTGGTATAAGGTATTGAGCTAAATGCATCATCAGGGTCTCGACCATTAAGTTTAAGGTTTAAGCGCGTATCTGGCTCATCAATGGTTTTTAGTAGTTCATGTAAACCAGCAGTATCAAGGGCTTGCTCCATTACTGCGCGTTCACGGCCGAATACCTCTTCCATAATGCGATTTTCAACGTACGAGGTAAACCCTTCATTTAGCCATAAATCTTCCCAAGTAGCGTTAGTTACTAAGTTACCAGACCAAGAATGAGCTAGTTCGTGTGCAATAAGGTTAACTAAGCTTTTGTCACCAGCAACGACCGTTGGGGTGATAAACGACAAGCGAGGATTTTCCATGCCACCAAATGGGAAACTAGGAGGTAACATCAATAAATCGTAACGTCCCCAAGCATATTCACCATACATAGCGTTGGTTTTGTTTATCATGGTTTGCGTGTCGTTAAATTCGGCAACTGATGCATCTAAGATTTGTGGTTCAGCAAAAATGGCCGTTTGATGCGACATCTCTTTGTATTCTAAATTACCAGCGCCAATGGCTATCAGGTAGGGCGGGATCGCTTGTGGCATATCAAACCAGTAATCACCATCTTTAATGAGTGCGCCGGTGTTATCGGCACTCATGACAGCACGAACATCTTCAGGTGTTTGAATACGTGCCGAGTAAGTTACACGCATTGCTGGAGTATCTTGCACTGGGATCCAGCTACGTGCATGAATAGCTTGAGATTGGCTGTACATAAATGGATGTGTTTTGCTGGCAGTTTGCACAGGTGCAAGCCATTGCAGGCCAGATGCTTTAGGTAAACTGTTGTAGTAAATACGTGCTTTTTTAGCTTGTTCTTTAAAACGTACAGTGAGTTTCGCGCCTTTTACGTCATCTCGTTTTGCAAGGGTAAAACGTGCTGTATGCCACTGGTTATTTTTACCTTGGTACATGACCTTATCAATTTCTAAATCGCGGGTATCGAGAACCAAGGTGCGTGCATTGGCATTTTGCCATTTAAGGGTGTGCTCAACAAAACCTTCGAGTTGTTTATCAGCAAAGTCTACATCTAAATCTAAGTGTAAGTGCGTTGAGATAACGTCATTTAGATTAGCATAAGTGTGTTGGTCAACAGAGGTTGCCATCACCGAGTGTGAGAGTCCGGCCAGAGCTAAGCTGGTCGCGAAGGCTGTTAATTTCATAATATCCTTGCTCATTATGGAGTATTCAAACGCATGTTATAACATGCTTGAGAGCAAGATCACACATGGATGCGCCAAGTGAGGCGTTAGGGTAAACTATCGTTATTAGAATGATTTGTTAAGGCATTGATGTGCACGCTTTACGACCTTTACACACATTTGCATTACCCAGTAGGTGTCATCAGTTAATTACGCTGACGCATTGGCAGCAGCTATTAGAGATAGACTTTACAAAACCGTTTTGCTTATTAGGACAGGGTAGCAACACCATTTTTGTTGATGACTTTGAAG
The DNA here is from genome assembly GCF_054966645.1 of Pseudoalteromonas sp. SANK 73390. Taxonomy (NCBI): domain Bacteria; kingdom Pseudomonadati; phylum Pseudomonadota; class Gammaproteobacteria; order Alteromonadales; family Pseudoalteromonadaceae; genus Pseudoalteromonas; species Pseudoalteromonas sp. SANK 73390. The sequence continues at coordinate 3,637 of NZ_ARPN01000126.1, read as the reverse complement.
GCAGTGTGCTGCATGTTGCGCTTAAAGGTATTGAAATTAATGAACATCAGTCTCATTGGCGTATTAAAGTGGCTGCAGGGGAGAGCTGGCACGATTTAGTCATTAAACTGCTGGATAAGGGCATTGCAGGGCTAGAAAATCTAGCCCTTATTCCAGGTACTGTGGGGGCGGCACCGGTGCAAAATATTGGAGCCTATGGTGTGGAGCTGGCACAATTTGTTGACCACATAGAGGGTTTTGACATTCAAACCCAACAGCTGATGACGTTAAGCGCTGAGCAATGCCAGTTTGGTTATCGTGATTCAATTTTTAAGCATGCACTTAAAGCGCGCTTTGTGATCACCCAAGTGAGCCTAATACTCACCAAACAATGGCGGCCAGAACTTAGCTACGGACCTTTACAAAGCCTTAAAAACGACGACCCAACGGCACAGCAGGTGTGTCAGGCGGTGGTTAAAATAAGACAAAGTAAGTTACCTGACCCGCATGTTTTGGCAAATGCAGGCAGTTTTTTTAAAAACCCCATTGTAAATAATAAGCATGTAGTTAAGTTAAAACAAAGCTTTGCAGATATACCCGTCTATGCGGTCGACCAACAACAGCAAAAATTAGCTGCGGGGTGGCTGATTGAACAAACTGGACTAAAAGGTTATCAAGTCGGTGATATTTCGGTATATCAAAAACAAGCGCTGGTTTTGGTGAACCACGGAAATGGTTGTGCTGAGGACTTACTTGCAGTGATAAAACACATTCAGGGTCAGGTATGGCGTCAATTTGCGGTTCGTTTAGAGCATGAAGTACGTTTGATTGGTCGTCATAATGAAATTCACATTCAAGGAGTTGTCAATGAGTAAAGCACCAGTAGGAAATAAGCTTGCGATTTTGAACGCATTGAATAAGGGTGAGTTTGTGTCGGGTCAGTTGCTAGGAGCACAATTAGGTATTAGTCGCGCTGCGGTGTCAAAACATGTTGCATCGCTACAGGGAATGGGGATTGATATATTCACGGTCAGTGGTAAAGGTTACTGTCTTAACCATAGCCTACCTTTACTTGATAAAGCACAAATAAGTCAGCAACTTGCACTTTTAAAATGTGACAATCTCGTGAATGTTGAATCTATTATAGATTCAACCAATAGTGAGTTAATGCGCCGTATTCAAGCGCAGCAACCGCTTCAATCTGGGCAAATTTTAGTGGCGGAGATGCAACAAGCCGGACGTGGTCGACGTGGACGAGTTTGGCAATCACCGTTTGGTGCCAATCTTTATTATAGTTATTACTGGCGCTTAGATGATGGTCTACAAGCCGCAATGGGTGTATCTATCGCGGTTGGTCTGGCGGTTTATGATGCCTTAAAAGTGCTCTATAACTTAGAGATAGCACTTAAATGGCCAAACGATATTTATCTTAATAATAAGAAATTAGCAGGTGTGTTGGTTGAGCTTGATGGTCAAGTCGAAGGCCCATGCCACCTTGTGATTGGTATTGGGATTAATTTGTTGATGCCTGATGGCACTTCTACACAAATAGACCAGCCTTGGACTGACTTATCAACCCATGCGGGAACGCTGGACAAAAATCAGTTGGTTGCTGTGCTTACACAATGCTTAGCTAAGCGTTTGGCACAATATCAGCAATCAGGTCTGGCCCAAATGAAAGCGCAGTGGAACACACTTAATGTCTTTGCTGGTGATATGGTCACTTTAAGCACAGGGCAGCGTCAATGGCGTGGTGTATGCGAAGGAATTGATGGGCAAGGTGGGGTTGTGTTGCGTCAAGATGGGGTGTTAAAAAGCTATTTTGGTGGTGAGATATCACTACGTAAGGATGCTTAATGCAGTTATTGATTGATGTGGGGAATACCGCGGTAAAGTTGGCATTAGCGCGCAATGATTATGTTACGTTGATTGATGATATTTCAATACCTTGGAATGATATTAGTGAAGTGCTGGTGGCACAGGTCGGTAAATCTGATGCGTTGACGCCTTATATTGATAAAGCTCAAGTGCTGGGCATTCCAGTAGTGCACGCGTATGTTACTCAAACATTAAATGAATTACGCTGTGCTTATGCGCACTATCATAATTTAGGGATAGATCGTTGGCTTACGGTGGTGGCGTGCCATTATTTATACCCTAAACAAAACTGTGTGATTGTTGATTCTGGTACAGCTACCAAAGTGGATATTCTCACCGCAAAGGGTGAGCATTTAGGTGGTTGGATTTTACCTGGCTTAGATATGATGGTTGATAGCTTAGTAAACAACACACAAAAAGTATTTAGTGATGAACAAAGTTTGTTTACTAAAACACTTGGCAAAAACACGCCCAACGCGGTAAAAAATGGTGCATTGGTTGCTACCTTAGGGGCCATTTATGCCGGCATGCAAAGTTTAGAGTGTGAAACAAGTGCACTAAAGGTGATATGTGCGGGTGGTTATGGCGAATTTATATCACAGCAACTGATGTGTGAATCCCAATATAATGACATTTTAGTACTGCAAGGTTTATTACTTTGGCGTAAAAACATTCAAATTTGAATGTATTAGCGTGGTTTTGCCGTAAATCTGAGCAATCAAGCAATATTTTCTCATTTTTTTGCAGATTGTTGTTGCATCACCCGAAACCTTGCTCTAGAATCTCGCCCCGTACTAAAGCAGTGCCGACTTAGCTCAGTTGGTAGAGCAACTGACTTGTAATCAGTAGGTCATCCGTTCGACTCGGATAGTCGGCACCATTTTTTACACTGCAATATTATTGCAGGTGCTTTAGGAAAGAATTGTAACGTGGAGGGGTTCCCGAGCGGCCAAAGGGATCAGACTGTAAATCTGACGGCACTGCCTTCGCTGGTTCGAATCCAGCTCCCTCCACCACTTTATTCTTGACGGTTAGAGGTAGTTAAGAACAGGTTCCTAAAGCGGGCATCGTATAATGGCTATTACCTCAGCCTTCCAAGCTGATGATGCGGGTTCGATTCCCGCTGCCCGCTCCAGTAATTCTGGTGTGCTGATATAGCTCAGTTGGTAGAGCGCACCCTTGGTAAGGGTGAGGTCGGCAGTTCAAATCTGCCTATCAGCACCAGTCTTTAGAATCTTCTCATATACTTCCTTTGATTTTTTATAAAATAACTGAAAGAATAATCGTAGCTCGCTAATGGCGGGTTATTTTTATATGTAATCTAGATACACAAACACTGATAGGTTCCGTCATGGCAAAAGAAAAGTTTGAACGCGTAAAACCGCACGTAAACGTAGGTACAATCGGCCACGTTGACCACGGTAAAACAACTCTAACAGCAGCAATCACTAACGTACTTGCAAAAGTATACGGTGGTGAAGCAAAAGACTTCGCAGCAATCGATAACGCTCCAGAAGAGCGTGAGCGTGGTATCACAATCTCAACTTCTCACGTTGAGTACGATACACCGACTCGTCACTACGCACACGTAGATTGTCCAGGACACGCGGATTATGTTAAAAACATGATCACTGGTGCTGCACAAATGGACGGCGCAATCCTAGTAGTTGCTGCAACTGACGGTCCTATGCCACAAACACGTGAGCACATTCTACTTTCTCGTCAGGTTGGCGTACCTTACATCATCGTATTCATGAACAAATGTGACATGGTTGATGAT